>NZ_JAMXSE010000015.1:0-133453 GCF_024124685.1 Pseudoalteromonas sp. OANN1 | reverse complement strand
TACTCACCCGTCCGCCGCTCGTCATCTTCTAGCAAGCTAGAAATGTTACCGCTCGACTTGCATGTGTTAGGCCTGCCGCCAGCGTTCAATCTGAGCCATGATCAAACTCTTCAATTAAAAGTTTTTTCGAAACCTAAGTTTCATGCTCATTGAATTCTGATTTTGATACCTTTCGGTATCGAATTGACTGTGCTGAATAAACTATGTTTATTCTATTGGTCACTCAGCTCAATTGAGACTCTAAATTTGTTTGCGTCATCTAGCGAACTAGAATCTGCTGTTAGAACTCAATCTGTACGAGTGCCCACACAGATGATTGCTTCATATTTTTAAAGAACGTTTCGAAACATTTCGCTGTTTCGAGGGATGTGCATTCTAAGCATTCCCGATTTTTTGTCAACACTTAATTTTGAATTTCTTTAGCAGAAGTTTCGAACTTAAGTTTTACTTGACGCTAACTCGTTGCTGCTTTGCTTTTCAGTGTGGCGCCCCGTGTCAGTGGGGTCGCATTATAGGGCGATCCGATTTTAGTGCAACCTTTTTTTGAAGAAAATTGCGAAAAAATGTTTGTTCGAGCAAAAAGAAAACAACCCGAATATAAAACAAACAAAAACACCCGCATTAGGCGGGTGTTTCGCTATTTTAAGCTTGAATAAAGTCTATAAATTAAAACTTATACTCGATACCTAAGCCTAGATAATCCTTTTCTACTTGGTTATCTGCATCAAATGTTGAGTAGAAACCATAAACCTTCGCGTTTTTAGCAAGCTTGTAATCAACACCGATAGAAACACCATCAACTTTGTCACCGGCATCGAAGTCAATAACTTGATATTGTGCTTTCAAGGTTGTATTGCCCAATTTGTACGCTGCATTTAGTAAGTACCCATCGGCCTCTGCACTTCCATCCACCTTTTCTTGTGTCTGGTACATTGCACCAAGTTTGAAGTCAGCTACTTTACCTTGAACAGTGAAACGAACCATGTCATAGCCATTTACTTCGCTATCTGCCGCAATCGCAGCATAGATAGCAGACTCTTTCAATCCAGCATCGCCGTATGTTAGCGCAGTAGAGAAACCGTTTTCACCTTCTTCACTGTCTTCAGCAATAAAGCTTCCTAATACTCTAAAGCCATTAAAGCTTGGCGACTTGTAGGAAATTGAATCACCTAAGCGATTTTCGCCTTTGAAGAGTACCTTAATGTCACCCTCAAGGTCGTTGAACTGGTCTAACTTACCTTGAGACTGTTTTAATGCTGTGTCATTACGGCCGATAACGACTTCACCGAAGTTACCTTTTAAACCCACGTACTGATTACGTGCAGTAATATTGTCTTTATCACCTTTTGAATCAGCGTCAGAGACATCTACTTGGAACTCAAGCTTATAAATAACTTCTAAACCAGAGTCTAATTTCTCAGAACCTTTGAAACCAAAGCGAGAAGCGTTACTTTTAATTTCAGTAACTGAACCTGCACCATCGTCAGAAGATTGTACCGATACATTCGCTTTACCATAAACATCTACTTCAGCGTTTGCTTGAAAAGTGAATGCACTTAGTAATGATAGCGCTAAAGCAGTCTTAGTTAGTTTCATGTGTATTTCCTCAATATCGCAACACGTATTTTCAAAACACGCGCAGTTTGACACTGGTAAATGACAAAAATATTACACATAAAATATTTCTGAAAATAAAATGACACCCAACCTTAAGAAATGCGTCACAAAAGATTCATTATAAGAATTACTTCACCGCCCCCAGTAAATTTACGATGGTTTCTATTTGCTCTAATTGGTCGTTGTCTTTGTGGTATGCTACAAATATCTCTCTTGAGTTACTTTCGACTTCTTCAACTTGAGTCAACCTTCCAGCCTCAATGGACTCTAGCGCTAGCGCTTCTGGCACAAATGCAGAGCCACCACACTGAAGAATAAGATCGAGTGCTATTCTGCCGGTGCTGGTTCTAAAATAAGGAGGGGTTGCGCCAGTAAACTGTTTTGCATGCCAGAGAGAAAAAGCAGTTCCCCAATCAACATAAACATACTGGTTGTCAAAAAAGTCTTCCTTTGTTGCGTTATCAAAAGTGCTTACAGGAATAATAGCAAGATCACTGATCGGCTTAACAACCAATTCATCCACTTTTGGCGGATCGAACAGAACAGCGAGATCCAATGTTCGCTCTAATAATAGTCGCGTGCTTTCTTGCTGTGCTTTCACTTCAGCAACAAGCGATACTCCGGGCATAGCGGATACAATATGGTTAATCCCGAATTGTAAAAATGCGTCCCAAATATTAGCCGTGCCACTCAGTGACAATTGCTTGTGCATATTGTTTGCCAATGCAACATCGACTTTGGCGCGCTGCATCCCAGTTAAGATCATTTTGGCGTGTGGTAACAACCTTTCACCTGGCGCAGTTAACTGAATATTGTTACGCTGGCGAATAAAAAGATTCACCCCTAAACTTTGCTCAAGCTGGCGGATCCTAAAACTTACAGCTGACTGAGTGATGTATAAATTTTCTGCCGCTCGACCGAAGTGACGGGTTTTGACAACTTCGACAAAAGTTTTTAATAGATCTATGTCCATTTTTCTTCCTGACGATAAAAATTACTCGTTTAAAAAATTATAAAACTTGGTCCATACTCCAGCCAGATAATCTTAGAGGACTCAGTTATGGATCATAATTTAGCGACTTTGAAAAATGCATTTGCAAGCCCCAGAGCCTTTTATGATGACGCCAACTTCCCTAGAGGATTCGGACGCAGTGGTCACTTCACGCTACAAGAAGCCGAAATTCTTGAACGCTGTGGTGCCACATTAAGAAGCTTATACAGCAAAGCAGAAGAACCTCAAAACAGTTTCCAATCTCAGTTTGTTCAGGTAATGGAAGGGTTAATTCCCCCGACTAACGCTGTAGAAAAAGCTTGGACCAAATATTTGAAGCATACTACGTGTAAGACAAAGTTTCACACGCTATTTGGACGTTCTAAAGTTCAAAACGATGGTAGCGTAGTGATCCCGGTAGATATTGACGACGAGCTATAAGCAAAATCGCCTGAATTCTATCAAGCTTAGACGCCAACAGAGTGATTTTATTTCTGTCGTTGGTGTCTGAGCACTTCTATTATTTATACCATTTCAATGTCGATGAGCTCATCTCCCCTATCTTTCTCGTATTTTGTTCTTAGTCATTACCTGTTTATTAGCACAAGCATTGCAATTAAGCGCAGTTAGGTTAAGAATTAGTAAAACAGGAAATGATTGGCGAAGGTTGTGTTACGGAAAATCTTAATCATTGAAGACACCCCCACGATTGCGAAGGTGCAAAAGCATATTGCCACCACAGTGGGATACCATGTAGATATTGCAGGATCTTTGGCTGAAGCCAAAGTGTTATTGTCACAGCACGACTATTTTTGTGCCGTGGTAGATTTTGTGTTACCTGATGCGCCGCTTGGAGAAGCTATTCCCTGCACGGTTAAAGCTGATATTCCTACCATAGTGATGACTGGTAACCTTGAAAGTCAGACTCGCTCAATCGTTGAGCAATACCCCATCATCGACTATATCACCAAGGAAAATAAACAAGCCTATCATTATTTACGTCGCCAATTAGAACGCCTGCCAAGAAATGAAAATGTCAGAGTACTGGTTGTGGACGACTCTATTTCGTCGAGACACTATGTCTCAGCACTCCTCACTCGCCATAAATATCAGGTACTAGAAGCCTGTGATGGCATAGAAGCACTTGCGGTATTAAAAGACAATCCGGATATTTCAGTGATCATTACCGACAATGAAATGCCAAATATGCGAGGTGAAGAGTTATGTATCGAAATTAGGCGACTCTACACTGATGATGATAAAGCGATAATTGGTATATCTGGAGTTGAAACCGAAAATTTATCTACACGATTTTTGAAAAATGGTGCTAATGACTACCTCAGAAAACCCTTTAACGCTGAAGAGTTTTACTGCCGTCTTAGCCAGAACGTCGATATGCTAGAACATATTCAAACGATACGCCGACAAGCAAATACAGACTATCTAACCAGCTTGCCAAATCGACGCTACTTTTTCGATACCGTAAAGAAAAGCCTAAAAGCAAGACATAAAAAGGAGCTCTACGGGCTGATCGCTATGATAGATATAGATCATTTTAAGCAAGTAAATGACAAATATGGCCATGAAGGCGGCGATGCGGTGCTTGAGTCCATTGGCCAAGCGTTTGCTCAATACTTTCCCAATGATTTAGTCGCTCGATTAGGCGGCGAAGAGTTTGCGATATATTTTAAAGATACGGTGGCTGATCATTGCAAAGAAAGACTGGAGTGCTTCAGGAAATATTTAGAGCAAAGTAGTAACGAACTGACTGAACAGCGGATCTCGTTTACTGTTTCAATGGGACTTGCCGCTCAGGTGGCTACGGACATAGAAAGCCTGATAAAACAAGCCGATGAGCGTTTATATCAGGCGAAAGCTTCGGGAAGAAACCGCTTAGTTCACTAAGCGCTTTCTTTTATCTCGATAAGAATCAAAGCTAAACATCACCAGCGCTCCCCAAATAAAGGCAAACGTTATAGCTCGTTCTGCATCAAAGGCTTCCCCGTAAAAGAGTACCGCCAATATAAACATTAAGCTCGGCCCGATATATTGAAAAAAGCCAAGTGTCGTGTAAGGTATCCGTTTTGCCGCTGCGGTAAAGCATAACAAAGGCAAAGTTGTCACCACTCCTGCACTTATCAATAGCGTGTTGGTATACCAATCATTATTCCAAAGGTTGCTCGTGGCACTGGGCTCAACCCACCACCAATAAGCCAGTGCAATTGGGGTGAGAATAAGTGCCTCCACCAGCAATCCTGGAAGCGATTCAACCGCTAAGGTCTTACGTAACAATCCATATATCGCAAACGATCCAGCCAGTGAAAACGCAATGACAGGGAATGAGCCAAAACTAATTAACTGTAACACCACACCCACTATCGCTAATAGCACAGCAAACTTTTGCGCCGTTCTCAACCTTTCCGATAAGAATAACATTCCCAATAGCACGTTAAGTAATGGGTTGATGTAATAACCCAAACTCGCGTCTAACATAAAGCCGTTATTCACAGACCAAATAAATAAACCCCAGTTAAAACCCAACAGCAACGCGGTGAGTGTCAACATCGCCAGCAACTTAGGATTAGCCAAAATGGCCTTAATTTTGGGCCATTGCTGCTTTGCCAGCACAATTAGTGCAATAAAAAATACAGACCACACAACGCGATGAATGAGTATCTCAATCGCGTCAACATGGACGAGTTGCTTAAAATAGATGGGTGCAAGTCCCCACATAAAAAAGGCGAGTACAGCGAGTAAGTGGCCTTTCTTTTGTTCTTCAATCACGGACGTTTAACCTTTGGAGGGATCAACTAAGAGGTCAATCATTATACTCTTTTTTATTAATCTCGGCGATGAAAGTTCGATGAATTCACAATCGCAAAGTTTAAAGCCTTCAAGTGCTCAAAACTTATTCAAGTCTCTTCAGATTAGATAAAAAGCAAAGACAAGGTTCAAAAAAAGATCTAAAATGACGCCGATGGATACCCTCGTAAGCACCCCAATTAACGATCCTCATTCAGTACTGAAAGATGTGTTTGGCTACAGTACGTTTAGAGATGGTCAGCTCGATATTATTCAGTCTAGCTTAGCTGGTCAGGATACGCTTGTACTACTGCCTACCGGCGGCGGTAAATCACTCTGTTACCAAGTCCCAGCAGTATTATTTGCAGGCGTGACAATTGTTATATCGCCACTTATCTCATTAATGCAAGATCAGGTCGCGCAGTTAAAAGCACAAGGCATAGCCGCTGAATATATCAACAACAGCGTCGCTTGGGAGCAGCAAAAAGATACCTATGACGCGCTTTTCCAAGGTCGTTTAAAGCTGTTGTACGTTGCTCCAGAGAAAGCCTTACAACGCGACTTTATTGATCGCATATCCAACTGTAACATCAGTTTATTTGCCATTGATGAAGCCCATTGTGTATCTCATTGGGGACATGACTTTAGACCGCACTATTTCCGTTTAAAAGAATTGCGTCAACATTTTCCGTCTGTTCCGATGATGGCATTAACCGCAACAGCTGATTTAGCAACACGAAAAGATATTGTCCAGCAATTAGGTATGCAAGCACCATTTATCTATACCGGTAGCTTTGACAGACCCAATATTCGTTACACCATCGAAGAAAAGTTCAAACCCCTGTCGCAATTGATCCGCTATTTAAAAGAGCAAAAAGGGCAAAGTGGCATAATCTACTGTGGTAGCCGTAAACGTGTTGATGATATTGCCGAAAAGCTGATTGATGCTGGGTTCAATGCTGCAGGTTATCACGCAGGCCTAGATAATGATCAGCGCCAGTTTGTACAAAACCGCTTCGCCCGAGATGACATTCAAATCGTAGTTGCAACCGTTGCTTTTGGTATGGGGATCAATAAACCCAACGTGCGATTTGTGGTTCACTATGATATTCCAAAAAGTGTAGAAGCATATTATCAAGAAACGGGCCGTGCAGGGCGAGATAGCTTAGCAGCTGAAGCCGTTATGTACTTTGATCCTGCGGATATTCCCCGTGTTAGACGCTTTTTTGAAGATATTCCAGACGAGCAACGTCGTAAGGTTGAAGAGCAAAGGTTTCAGGCAATGTCGAGTTTTGCTGAAGCACAAACCTGTCGTCGTCAAATTTTGCTCAATTACTTCAGCGAATATCAACGTGAAGCATGCGGTAACTGTGATATTTGCCTTAACCCTCCGAAACAATTTGATGGCACATTAGTTGCCCAACAAGCGTTATCGTGCGTATACCGCGCAGAGCAACGCTTTGGCATTGGTTACATTGTGGATATTTTGCGTGGGGCAAATACCGCAAGGATCAGAGAGCAAAACCACCATACCCTCTCAACCTATGGGATCGGGAAAGAGCACAGTAATGAATTTTGGCTGAGTATCTTACGTCAATTGATCCATCATGGTTTATTGAGTCAAGATATTACTCAAGGCGCAACGCTTAGACTAACAGAAGCCGCACGCGCCGTACTGCGCGGCGAATATGTGCTACAACTCGCAGAACCAAGACTTGTAGCAAAGCATGTCTATCAAGATAAACTGGCTCAGTTTAATTACGATAAGAAACTATTTGCTAAGCTTCGTGCACTCAGAAAGCAGCTCGCAGATGAAGATGATGTACCGCCGTATGTTGTATTTAACGACCGAACGTTGGCTGAAATGGCACAAAGAACGCCAACAACCGATAGCGAGTTTTTGCAAGTGTCTGGTGTCGGTTTTACTAAGCTCAGCAAGTACGGAGCCCCTTTCATGCAGCTCATCCGTAATTATTTGGAAAGAGAATAATGACCACACTCACTTTGGACAATTCACACGAGGTGATTATCATCAGCTGTGAAATTACACCTCAAGACGATGAATTTGAACTTTGGGGGCAAATATTCTTACATCAAGATGAGATTCAATTAATCGAATTCTCTGCAGGAGCAGATAGACATCAGTGGCGCTTTTCATATAAAAACTGTAATTTTAATTTAAATTTTGAACATTACAGTGAGAGTGTGTGGATAGCTCCTGATGGCGTTGATGCCTTAGAACTCCTACCTTTCCTACGCCAACAACTTTCTCGTTAAGTCCACATAAAGCTCTTTAAGTCTATAAATATTATTACTTTTGTTGCAGAACTAAAGCAAGCTGCAACAATATAATCCATACTAAAGGAATATTAGACTTAAAGGCTCTGTGATGAATGTAAAGAGGATTTCGTGTAATAGTATTGTGCTAATGTGTAGCTTAAATGCAGCTGCGCAAGCTGAAAAAGTGCCTGCTGTTGATTTTTCTAATAGCTGCGGTAATAACCGGGTTGAAGCACAAAGCGACCAAAATCTTTCACGCCAGCTAGACAGCAAACAAGCCTACCCAGAGCCCGCAGAGGGTAAAAAGGTCGTCGCTATCACGCTAAAACAACTTAATGTTTTCGATACCGACAAACCTGAAGAAGACAATGCCCTATTCCGATTTGCTAACCGTTATCACATTCAAACCAAACCCGAAGTATTAAAAAGCGTGCTCCTATTTCAGGAAGGGGATACTTACAATCCAAGAAAACTCAGTGAATCCGAGCGACTCCTTCGCAATCAGTCATACCTATATGATGCTCGTATCTATGCCGTGGAAAACTGTGATGGTGATATTTTAGTTACGGTTGTAACGCGGGATCTTTGGACACTATTGCCCGATTTAAGTTTTAGTCGTAGTGGTGGGGAAAATACTTCTCGAATTGGGTTTAGAGAAAGTAATTTATTTGGCTGGGGAAAACGCCTTTCTTTTACTCATATACAAGAGGTCGACCGCTCTGGTTATCAATTTGTCTATGACGACCCAAATATTTTAAACTCAAGATATCGTGGTCGCATAGAATATTCAGATAATGACGATGGTGAACGCCACTATATCGATGTGAGCTATCCATTTTTTGCAACCGACACCCCATATAGTTACGGTTTTACGAGTTATTCAGACAAACGTGAAGAACCCATATATTCTGAAGGGGAAACAATCTCAGAGTTCAGTCAATCCACGGATGTCACGCAAGTGTATTTCGGACACTCAAAAGCGCTATCGGGCAGTTGGACTCGTCGTCTCATCGCAGGCGTTAGACATGAGCAACATACCTTCCGTAAGATAGCTGATACCACTTTACCCATTGCACAGGATAGAACGCTCACCTACCCTTATGTTCAAGCTCAGTGGTTTGAAGATTCCTATGTAAAAGTACGCAACTTTGACTCGATTTATCGTACAGAGGATCTTAATTTAGGTTGGAATATTAATGCCTTATTTGGCTATTCAGCCGAATCTTGGAGTGACGATACTGAACGTCTTGTCTATTCATTTTCTGCCAATACAGCGCACTACACCTCAGATCACAGCTTATGGCGTTTTTATTTTGACGTTAGTGGCAACTGGAACAAAGACACAGATAAAACCGAAAATCTGATAGCGAAAACGACCTTTCAATACTATTTAAATACCAGTTTGTATGAATCTTGGTTTATCAACGCAAGCTATACCTATGGAGACAACCTGACCTTTGATAATCAAATTACATTAGGGGGCGAAACCGGGCTTCGCGGATACCCAATAAAATATCAACAAGGTAGTCGCAGTATGCTACTCAATATCGAAAAACGCTATTACTGGGAATATGACTTACTGCGCTTATTCAAAATTGGCGGTGCGGCTTTTTTTGATGTAGGGCGCGCGTACCACTCTCATCTGCCGATTGAAGCAGATGAATCTGTCCTAAAAAATGTCGGTATTGGCTTGCGTTTAGCACCTAGCCGAGCCAATTCAGATATCATGGTTCATATTGATTTAGCCGCGCCAATTAATGGCCCGGATAACGTCGATAGCGTACAGTGGCTATTAACGGTAAAAAATCGTTTTTAACGGTGTCGCGCACCAATAAACATGATATAAAGCAGAAAAAATTTCTTAGGATACGACTTTGCATTTGTTAGATTTCGCACTCAGTCAATACAAGCTAATTGTAACTTTAGTGGCGCTATTATCCTTCCCACTATTGATGAAAGCATGTTGCAAACTATTAGAAAAAGTAACACGCGGAAAAATAGACTCTCATCGTAAACAACGTGCCGATTTACTCGTTCGTGTACTCGTAGCCTTTGTATTCGTCTGTTTTATGCTCGTATTCTGGGGTATAGAACTTCGTGGTTTACTGGTGCTTGGTTCATCGTTATTTGCGATGCTTGGTGTTGCCATGTTTGCCGGTTGGTCACTGCTATCCAATCTGACTTCGTTTTTACTTATGTTTATTCAAAACGATTATCGCGTTGGGAATTGGGTAAGAATTGTTGACGGTGCAAACTTTGTTGAAGGCTGTATTGTGGAGATGGGATTGATGAGTGTAGTGCTGCGCCATGTTGATGGCCATAAGGTTGTATATCCTAACAACTTGTTTGTTACTCGCCCCGTTATGGTGCTTAGTCAGGAACCAGCTAAACCTAAACAGGTTCCAACACCAAGAAGAACATTAGGCCCTAAGAAATAGGGCCTATATCGTCAATAAAGGTTTCTAGCTGTTGTTCAACAATGCTATTTGCATGTGCAAAGTAAGCTAAGTGAAAAACCGCATCTCCTTCATTCACCAAAGGTAGCATTTGTTGGCCAATCACTATCCCACTACGAGGCGCGATAATCGCTTCTTCGCTTTGGCCTAGTGGGCTGTCTATATAAGCCAAAATTTGACCTTTTGATACGCGTTCTCCCAAGTTAACTTGAGCTCGAACAATACCGTCAACGTCCGCACGCACCCAACTTGTTGCTGCCGCGATAACTGCATCATGACGTTGTTTCCTACGACGCCCACGCAGCATTCTGAGTTTACGCATGACATTTTCAACCCCTTGCAATCCAGCAGCAATGGCTAATGAGTCAAACCGCAACGCTTCTCCCGCTTCATAAGTGATAACTGGAATGTCCAATCCCGCCGCTTCACTTCGCAACGAGCCGTTACGCAGTCGCGCATCTATCGCAACTGGTGTACCAAACGCCATGGCCATTTCTTTGGTCATTTCGCAGGACAAGTCACCGCGGATCTGCGGTAAATTAGAGCGATGAATCGCGCCGGTATGTAAATCGATAATATGGGTGCATTTTTTTACCACCAAATCGAAAAACATAGATGCCATTCGAGCCCCTAACGAGCCTTGCTCAGAACCTGGAAAACAGCGATTTAGGTCTCGTCTATCAGGTAAATAGCGAGACTTATGAATAAAGCCAAAGATATTTACGATAGGCACCGCTATCAAGGTGCCACGTAGCGTTGCCGCATCGACTTTACTTAATAGCTGGCGCACAACCTCAACGCCATTTAATTCATCACCATGAATTGCGGCACAGACCAAAAGTACCGGTCCGGCCTCTGCGCCATTAACGACTTCAATCGGAATGGTCATTGGTGTGTGAGTGTAGAGCTTGGCCACTTCCAACTGGACAGTCTGCCTTTCAGCAACACCCACTCGTGTATCTAATAACGTAAAGGGTTGGTTGATTTTAACCTTTGCCACGTGTAGCAGTCCTTTTCGCCGCTGCATTCTTCTCGATAAAGGAGATGATCAAGCTAGCTATGTCTTTACCAGTTGCCTTTTCAATGCCCTCAAGGCCCGGAGATGAGTTCACTTCCATCACCAAAGGACCACGCTCTGAACGCAATAAATCTACACCGGCAACATTTAGGCCCATGGCTTTTGCTGCAGCAATTGCAGTGCGGCGCTCTTCCGGAGTGATTTTTACCAATGTCGCAGAACCGCCACGATGCAGATTTGAGCGGAATTCGCCCTCTTGCGCTTGACGCTTCATCGCGGCAATGACACGGTCGCCGATAACGAAACAGCGAATGTCCGCACCACCAGCTTCTTTAATATACTCTTGCACCATGATGTTGGCTTTTAAGCCCATAAATGCTTCGATAACGCTTTCCGCCGCTTTACGTGTCTCAGCTAACACCACACCAATACCTTGTGTGCCTTCTAGTAGTTTGATCACAACTGGTGTGCCGCCAACCATTTCCAGTAAGTCTTTAACGTCATCAGGCTTACTGGCAAAGCCTGTGATTGGCATGCCTACGCCTTTTCTTGACAGTAACTGTAATGAACGCAACTTATCTCTTGAGCGAGTGATTGCAACAGACTCATTCAATGGGTAAACCCCCATCATCTCAAACTGTCTGAGTACCGCACAACCATAAAATGTCACAGAGGCACCAATTCGCGGAACAATCGCATCAAAGCCGCTCAACTGCTGACCCTTAAAGTGAATTTCAGGCTCACTACTATTGATATTCATATAACAACGTAGCGCGTCAATAACCTCAACTTCATGCCCACGCTGCTCTGCCGCCTCAATTAAACGACTTGTTGAATATAAAGATTGATTCCTTGAAAGAATGCCAATTTTCATGATTTATCCGTTTTATTACTTAAGTATGACTGCTCTGGATCAACAAGGATGCGGCCTCGCATCGCCGTGCGGCCCAGTAACATTCTAAATTTCATGGTTTCTCTATTGCTTAGCGTGATTTCAATTGGCCAAGCCTGATTGCCGATAGTTAAATTTGTTTCTATTACATAACGTAGTTCTTTATGACCGCCCGAATCGGTAACAACGCGCTCATCCACTACTTTTGCTTCACTACAGACTTCATAGTCAGTATTGTCTTGTTTGGGATGGATCCAAAACCTTACCCAAAGTTCATCTTGTTCTGTTTTGAAAGGCTCAACCTTAAAGGCGTGCAGACATGATGTTCTTGCTCCAGTATCTACTTTCGCTTTGATTTTTTCGATACCTAAATCGGGTAAGGAAAGCCACTCTCTCCAACCAACTGTGATCATATTATGCTCTCGTACAAAATGAGTTCGGACTTATACGCTGATTCAAGTCACTTGAAAAACAAAATAAATTTATCCTAAAGATAAAAACGCTCTGTTAAGCCAAGCACCTTAACTTACAGTAACACCACTTACACATTTTTCAAGGTAAAGCCCTATACTGAGCTAAAGTAAAATAGAGTATTCAAACAATTTATTTCATCGCCAAGATTTTAGGACCTAAATGAATTTGAAAATTAAATTATCTATGTCAGTCTTGGGACGAACTTTTTAATAGGAATTAGCTATGACTGGATTACTCCATGCGTTTGTGCTCGACGGTCAAGGTGGCGGTAGGCTACTTTGCGATCTGAGTGAAGTAAAATCCGTAATTCACAAGGAGCCACTTTGGCTTCATTTTGACTACAGCTTCGACGAAACGACCGAATGGCTGAAGCAACAAACGTTTTTGGATGACTGGGAAAGAGAAGCGCTAACCGCAGATGAAACCCGTCCGAGAACGGCGAATGGCGATGAAGGTTTGCTAGTGTTCTTGCGTGGCGTGAACCTTAACCCCAAGCAAAGCCCTGAAGACATGGTTTCTATTCGCTGTTTTGCAAACGATAAACTACTTATCACCTGTCGTAAGCGCCATATTATGTCTGCCCAAGATATGTTGGCATCGCTTAAAAAGGGTCAAGGCGCAAAAAGTATCGGTGAGTTACTATCTACATTAGTAATGCGACTTTCTGTGCGAATGCAAGACATCATCTGGCAAATAGAAGAACAGCTTGACGAGTTTGAAGACGCGATGGAAAGCAGTGAGCAGCTGCCCAACTATCAGCAACTTTCAACATTAAGAAGACAAACCATTGGTTTAAAACGCTATCTTAAGCCACAAAAGCTTGCTATTAGCGAACTACTATTGGCAAAGATTGCTTGGCTAGATGAAGATCATCGACACATGATTGAAGAGGCGAGCAATGCCTTAAGTCGATATATCGAAGAATTAGAAGCTGCGATTGAGCGTGCACAAGTGATCCAAAATGCGATCACCAACCATCAAAATGAACAGTTAAACCAAAGAATGTACGTGATGTCTGTCGTTGCAGCGCTATTCTTACCACTTGGGTTTTTAACAGGCTTGTTGGGGGTGAATATTGGCGGTATTCCTGGCACTGAATGGGGTGGCGCATTTGCCTTTTTTGTTATTATGTTGGTGGTACTAACTGGTGGTATTGGGGTGTACTTTAAACGCAAAGGCTGGTTGTAAGTAGGAGTAATCATTGGCGCTCTCGCTAGGGATCGAACCTAGAACTCAGCCTCCGGAGGGCTACGTGATATCCATTTCACCACGAGAGCGTCGGCAACATAATAATGCTAAGTGCAGGCAATTGCCAGACAATGTTTGCTATATGACTAATTAGTAACCTATTTTTTAAAAAAAGCTGTACTTTGGGCAAAAAACCAGTTATTCAACTATGCTTTGAAAATAATAAAATAGACTGATATTTCTGCCAGTTCAGAAATATCGCGATACATCATTGAGGATCCCAAATATGACACCGATGACAACAGAGCAAGTTGCAGAGTTTCTTGACGTAAAGGTTGAGCGTGTAAGACGCCTCGCACGAGAAAACTTGCTAGTCGCCAAAGACACTGATGCCAGTGGCGAACCTATCTTTGACAAAGCCGATGTTGAAAAATACAAAGAGCTAGCACAGCGACTGGGTGGGATTTAAACTACCCAATAGTGATGGCCAGTAATGTGATCAAGGAATATCACATACTACTGGCTCAGCTTGCAGCTACAGTATCCACTGCTTCAGTAACTGTCTAAGCTTTTCGGCCTCTATCATTACGCCGCGCTGCTCGTACCATTGAATGCTAACAATCAAATAAATTTGGCAAAATACCGTCAGCTTAGCTTGAGCGTATGAAGGCATGGCTTGCCGCTTTAGAGAAAAGTAAGACTCAACTACCGTAAGTGCTGCTTCAACATCACAGCTAAAACTACACACCAGCGCTGCTAAATCAAAAAATATGTCACTATGACAAGCATACTCAAAGTCGATTAACCGAACCCCCTCTGGACTTTGAATAATATTGCTCATGACTAAGTCATTATGGCAAAACGCCTGATCCACAGGTAAGGAAGCTAAGCTTTCGATAAGCCGTTCGATGTCAACTAGGTGACGCAGTTTCTCATCAATAGCCTGAACATAACCGACTAAGTCCAGCACCTCATATATTTCAAGCTCTAAGTTATGCACCTGAATAACTTGTGCTAACAACGCAGTATTTAACTTTGGCTCAGCACACACTTCTGGCATAAAAGTAAATAGTGCCATACGAGTGCGTAGGTCATACTGCAGTACGTTAGAAGTAATGTCTTGTTGCGCTAACTTGTTTTGCGCCTTTAAGGCCTCAGTAGGAATACCATGGCTGTAGCATTTTAATAAGTAGCTTTCGCCTTTACTCACCATCAGGTAATTATTGTTACTCACACCTTTTGTCAGCTTTTCTAATCGCTCAGCTGAAACCTTGAATACGGTATTCACCTTTACTTTTAATTTTTCAAGCTCAGAGTGCTGCAAGCGTCTTTCCTTGCTTAGCTTCATATTCTTCGTACCAACGCTTGTAGCCCCAACACGCCATCAAGGTGTAGAAAATAAATAGCACCAGCGTAGGATAGAAGCCTTTAAGGTAATAAAGGTAGATAGAGGCTGCATCAATCACGACCCAATATAACCAGTTTTCAAGAATTTTCTTAGCCACTAAATAAGTCGTCACCACCGCAAAGCATGTGGTAAAGCTATCTAAATAAGCGAGATCTGCTGCCATATAATGCTTGGTGAAATAACCGAGCACAACGGAAACCACTGAAGTGATAACAATGATTGAAAGATGTTTTGATAGCGACCAAGAAACAATATCACTGGGCTTGTTTTTATCACCCTGACGCCACATCCACCAACCGACGACGGCCATGACCATATAGTAAAAGTGCAGCAGTGATTCCATCACTAGTGCACCGTTCCAGTACAGCACGGTATAGATAAAGGTGTTAATAAAGGCCACAGGCCAACACCATATATTCTCTCGAATTGCCAGCAATAAATAGGCAACAGCCAACACCACAGCGATATACTCCCAACTCGACATCGCAGTGAACCCTGCAAAGGTTTCAGTAAACCAGTCCATTAATCAAAGGCACTATCAGCTGGAGATAAATCGCCTGAGATAAACTTACAAACAAAAATACATTTTCCGTAAGCTTCAAATGAGTGTTTCATTTCTTGATTCAATACTGAGGTCACTAAATCAAATTCACCAAAGACCTGAGTTGACATCGTATTTGTGATCACCTTGATCCCTTCATGCTCATTCAGCCTATCAATAAAACCTTTAATAAAAGGGATATAGTCTTGGTGCAGTGGGTACTTGCTTATTTCAACAGAAACTTGCATGGGCGCTCCTTACAAATGGCAGCCGATTATTAATATTGCTGGTTTAGATTTTCCCCACCGGTAAAATCCGATTTTGGGGTATAGTTAATCCAGTCTTGCTGATAGATAATTTTACCTTTTTCGTCAAACTTTAGCACTATCAGAAATCGCCAAGGCCCTAACTCGCGTGACGTATAATTAAAGCGATTAAAAACGCCTCTAGCAACCACGGTTCGAGTCGTGCTATCGACTATTTTATCTTCAACCACTAAGGCGGGTTGTTCATCCAGCACAGCAAAATTTCCAGCAGACCAGTTAAAAAAAGCCGTAATCTGATCTTTACCTTGTGCCTTATGGCCAAAAACCATATCTTCCAGCACGGCATCTTCGGCATAGAACTCGATAAACTGGGTAAAGTTCTGCCGCTGAGCATAGGTATTAAAGTAAGCATCGGCATGGCTGATGAATGTATTTTTGTTACTGATATTAACCGAATTACTGCAACCACTCAGTATTGATATAGAAAATAACAAGAACCCATAGCGCATCATAGCCACTCCAAAAGCCGTATTAATTGTGTATAAAAAAAGCGCCTATAGCGCTTAATTCGACAATGATAAAATATGTATTTTTATACTGTTACTATACCCAATGGTTTAGCGGTTTTCCACGCTCCACGGGTAAAGTCTGGAATACTCAATGATTCACTGCGATTAGCCACTGACTGAGCCGATAACGGAGAAATTACCGACCAAGCCGCACCGTCGTATACGTCTTGATCTAGCGCCTCACCATTGCGCAGGCAATAGATCATGCGCCAGAACATTAAAAAGTCCATACCACCGTGACCACCATTGCGCTGTGCTTCTTCACCCATTTTAGTCCAAAGCGGATGGTCGTATTGTTTGTACCATGAATCCATTTCGTAATCCCATTCATGGAAGCTCTTAGCACCGCCTTGCTCTAACGCGATACGGTTAGGGAAACCAGCAAAGACCCCATTAGTTCCTTGAATAAGATTGTGACGAGAATAAGGCCTAGGCGTGGTCGTATCATGTTGTACCATGATACTGCGTCCTTTGATGGTCTTAATCATCGTGGTATTCATATCACCCGCAATATAATGTAGTTGATTGCGTTCATGATCTGCCGGAAATTCGCGTTTTGCATAGGCTGCACGACCTAGGGCGGGAGAACTCATAGAAGTTAAGTAATCAAAACGATCACCGCGGTTAATATTCATGTACTGAGATACTGGCCCTAAACCATGAGTTGGATATAGGTTACCATCTCGCTTAGTATGCCAGTGTGTACGCCATGAGCCGGTCTTGTGCTCAATTTCCTTCATTTGCCAACGTAGCTCATGAATATATGCAGCTTCACCATGCAATAACTCACCGAATACACCTTGGCGAACCATATTCAATACCATCAACTCATCGCGACCGTAATTGACATTTTCCATCATCATACAGTTCTTTTGCGTGCGCTCTGCGGTGTCAACTATCTGCCACATTTCTTCAACGGTCAACGCTAAAGGCACTTCAACAAACGCGTGCTTACCACTATTCATGGTATCAATTGCCATCGGTGCGTGCCATTTCCAAGGTGTTGAAATGATAACGATGTCAATATCATCCCGGTTAAGCATTTCTTGATAAGCTAAGTCACCACCACGATACAGCGCAGGTTTCGGCAAACCTCGCTCGCGCACAAGGTAGTCAGCCGATTTTTCAAGCACTTCATCATGGGTATCACAAATCGCGACAATACGTGCGCCATCGATGTGACTCATACGCTTTACATGACCATAGCCACGTTGGCCAACCCCAATAAAACCTACCCGAACTACGTCCATTTTTGGTGCTACGAGTCCAATGACAGAGCGGCCTTGTTGCTTGGGTACAATGCTATTATTTTGATTAGAGCTTGCGCACCCAGCTACTACACTCGCAGCCGCTGCCGCTCCTGCGGCTTTTAAAAAGTCGCGGCGGTTTATATTTTTCATTCTTACTCCTAAACGATACTTCTTAACAGCACTAATACTGCTAGCTATCAAGCTAACCTATCCCAATCTTAGGTTCAAAACATTGCGATAAAGCCGCAAAAAAAGCGCTTGAAGCGCTTGAAGCGCTTTTTCTTAAAATATACTAAATCGTTAAATTGCTCTGATAATATTATTCAGACAATCCTCTTTTTCTAGCACACTGGAATACAACGCAAACTGGTTCTTCGCACGGTCAAGATTATGATTGGCTCTGTGGGTTGCAAAATAATTATCTCCATCTAAGTGATCTGTTAAAAATCTCAGACCTATCATGAATGGCATCACTTTGGCGCCAAGAATAAAACTGTCTTTTTCTGCTTCAGTCACACTGTCTTGTAACGGTTCAATGTACCCTTGCGCCAGCGCAGCAAAGATATTTACTCTTACCTGCACATTACTCAAGTTCGTAGAGTCTTCAGCTTCTGGCGAACAGAAGGTACGTACCATATCGCCAAAATCAAACAACCAGTTACCTGGCATACAAGTATCTAAGTCGATAACGGCTCGTGCTGCATCACTCTGTGTTGAGAACAGCATGTTGTTGATTTTGGTATCGTTGTGGCAAGCTCTAAGTGGTACTTGTTTTTGTGCCTGCTGCAATTCTTCTGCAAGTGCAAATTGCTGCTGAAAAGCGGCGATAACATCACTGCACTTTTCCGCGCGACCATGCTCATCTTTCGCAAGTACTTGGTTGAATGCGTCAATACGCATCGCCAAGTTATGAAAGTTTGGAATGACATGATGTAACTGCGCCGCATCAAAATCATTTAGCGCATGTGCAAACTGCCCGAAGGCATTTGCAGCCGTTAATGCTTGTTGTTCGTTTGCCACTACGTCTTCGCTATAACTGCGGCCAATAAATGCAAGCGCACGCCAAACTTCGTCATTAATATCGACTAAATATTGGCCTGAACTCGTCGCTAAATGCTTTATGATAGCGAGACTATATTCACCATTTAAGGCTTTTGCTGTTAAGTGCTGTTCAATCGCTCGCGCATTTTCAACAAGGTGTAAAGGGTTTGGAAATACCGTGGTATTTAGTTTTTGTACTACCATGGTTTTGTGGTTGTCCTGCAACAGCATAGTCGTGTTGATATGACCACTACCAATCGGCTTCATTTTAGCTTCTTCACTAATGAGACCGTACTCATCAGCAAGTTGTTGCGCAACGGCTTGATACTCCATATTCACCTCAAAAGGAGTTAAGTCGGATGTAGTTGTGTGGAGATGATTATCTTCCCTGACGTGCTTCATAAATCTTTCTCGCGACAATGTCTAGTTCGCTCTTATAAGTTATACCGTACCAATGTGATTTAGCTTGGTAGACCGTCACGGTTTGCAGGCCCTTATTGATACTGTGTTGGATACAATCTGGCAGATAATACTCTTTTTTGACACCGTTGTCATAACTCCTTAAAAACGCATTAAATCCGGCTTCTAATGAATCAAAAAGTGACGGCGTCACACCCCAGCAGGTCATCGAAGCAAGCGCAGAGTGTGCGATCTTACATCGCTTACCTGCAATATCACCTGACAATTCGCCGTTTTCAAAGCGAATATCTAATGCTTCTTCAACCGAGTGTAGTTGTTGCGCTTGTACCTGACAAACGCCACGGTTTACTCCACCTTGTTCAGATAAGGTATTTATAATTGGGTATGCGACCATCGCCATATTGCGATGATTTTGAAAATGTTCAACAAGCTGCTCAAATGCATCAGGCCCGTAATAATCATCCGCCGTGATAACTATCGCTGGCTTATCAACGTATGCCTTTGCACACAACAGCGCGTGCCCTGTGCCCCATGGTTTTTCTCGCCCGGCTAAACAGTCGATAAATTCACTTGGAATATCGCTAAGCCGCTGCTGCACTAAAGTAATGTTCAGCGCCTTCGGCAATCGTGGCAATATCACATTTTCGATTAGGCTTCGCACTTTGTCATTAATGATCAAAATAACATCGCGCACACCAGCATGATGCGCGTCAATTATGCTCAATTCCATAATGCTTTTATCGATACTTGGCAGCTCAGCAACCTGCTTGTTACCACCAAAGCGGCTTCCTAATCCACCAGCCAAAATGATCAGCGTAGGGGGTTGTTCGATTCCTATCATTGAAAAAATATCAAAACTCAAATAAGCGGGTAAGTGTACTGAGCTTTTGCTCAGAATAAAAGCAATTGCGAGGAAAGGCGTCCTCGCAATTAGTGTGAACTAGCTAAACTTTTGGCATAAGTACTTTATTTCTTGGTATTCAAGCAGTCCTTCCTGTGCTCCTTCTCGGCCAAGACCTGAAAACTTCACACCACCGAAAGGCGCTACAGGATTGGATATGATCCCTTCATTAATCCCAACCATGCCATACTCAAGCGCTTGACTTACTCGCCTTATTTGATTGCCATCATTCGAATAAAAATAAGCAGCAAGCCCTTCTGGCACAGAGTTTGCCATTCTTACCACATCATCTTCACTCTCAAAATCAATAATGCTGACAATCGGTGCAAAAATTTCTTCATGGAAGATCCGCATGGCGCTATTTACACCCGTGATAACTACTGGTGCTATAAATTGGCCGCTTTGTTTATCACCTTGATAAGCGATGCTCGCACCTTTAGCTAACGCATCTTCCAACAACTGCTGTGCTTTTTGTTTGGCTTCAAGTGAAATGAGTGGACCAATATCAACACCTTGTTCTAAACCATTTCCCAAGGTGAGCGTGCTTACCTGCTGAGTGAGTGTATTGAGTAACTCTGCCGCGATACCTTTCGCGACAAACACGCGATTTGCGGCCACACAAGTTTGTCCTGCATTTCTAAACTTCGCTGCCATCAAACCACTTACCGCTTGCTCAACATCAGCGCTGTCGAAAACAATAAATGGTGCATTACCACCAAGCTCCATTGACGTTCTTTTCACCGTATCGGCACATTGCTTCAACAACGCACTCCCCACTTGTGTTGACCCCGTAAAAGTGAGTTTTCGCACTTGTGGTGACTCAGTAAGATGTGCTACTAACCCTTTAGAATCGTTAGTCACTAACACCTGAAAAGCACCAACTTCCATTCCAGCCTGGATAGCTAGCTTAGCCAGTGCGATGGCCGCTAGAGGGGTTTTCTCAGAAGGCTTTAAAATAAAACTACAACCTGCGGCATAAGCTGGTGCTACTTTTCTGGTGATCATCGCCAGTGGAAAATTCCACGGTGTGATCCCAAGTACAACACCAACCCCTTGCCTGATTGTAGTTAGCTCATGTGATTGAGAATGACTGGGAATAACCTTACCATAGGCGCGCTTGGCTTCTTCGCTATACCATTCAATAAATCCTGCTGCATAATCCGCCTCGGCAAGTGCCTCCTTGAGCGGTTTGCCTTGTTCCTTAGTGACGATTTCAGCCAAGGCCTGTCGATGCTCTATTACCAATTCGTACCATTTTCTGAGTACTTGACTACGGGCATGTGCTGTCGTGCTAGCAAGTCTTTCAAAGGTTTCAGCCGCTGCTTGCAGCGCTTTATCGGCAGCCTGGTTATCCGCCTCAGAAACCTGAGCAAGGTGCTCTCCAGTTGCAGGATTAACCACATCGACTTGCGTTTTACTATGATGTGCTTGGCCATTGATAAGTGAAAATTCGGGATTACTGATGAGTGACATAGCGTTCCTCCTAGAAAAGCAAAAAGCCGTAGTATAAGACTACGGCTTTTATTAAATTTGTCGGTAACAACCTAGGTTGTTAGCAGCTCTTAATGGTCTTCATTAACGATATTGAGATTGTACTTTGGAATTTCAACCACTAAGTCTTCATCACTAATTATCGCTTGGCAACCCAAACGAGACTCAGCTTCAAGACCCCATGCTTTATCTAGCATGTCATCTTCTAACTCATCGCTTTCTTCCAGCGAGTCAAAACCTTCACGAACAACGATATGGCACGTAGTACATGCACATGACTTTTCACAGGCATGTGGAATACTGATTCCGTTTTTCAACGCCACATCGAGTACAGTTTCACCCGTTTTCGCTTCGATTGCAGCACCTTCCGGACATAACTCTTCATGGGGTAAAAAGATAATTTGTGGCATATTACACCTCGTCTACCGACTGCCCTTGCAGTGCCTTTTTAATTGATTCATCCATACGGCGTGAAGCAAAATCACTACTCGCCTGATCGACTTCTTCGATCGCCTTTTTAATCTGCTCTGGATTGTCTGCACTTTCGCGAATTTGTGCAAGTTCAGTCATTGCACCGCGCAGTGTATTGAGCTCATCTTCTGCCAACAGATGACCATCCGTTGCAAGCGATGCCTCTAACGCTTCCAACACACGCAGTGCTTCAACCTGCTGCTCTTTAAGCATACGAGCGCTCATGTCTTCTTTGGCATTGCTCATCGAATCTTTTAGCATTTGTGCTACTTGGTCATCGCTCAAACCAAACGACGGTTTTACCTGGATCTCAGCCTGCACACCTGTCGACTTTTCTTCAGCCGAAACACTCAATAGACCATCAGCGTCAACTCTAAAAGTGACTCGAATATGCGCAGCGCCTGCCGCCATTGGTGGAATGCCTTTTAGACTAAATTTAGCCAAGCTACGACAATCATCAACGAGCTCTCGCTCACCTTGCAATACATGCAATGACATAGCAGTTTGACCATCTTTAAAGGTGGTAAACTCTTGTGCGCGTGCAACAGGAATAGTGGTATTGCGCGGAATGATTTTTTCAACCAGTCCACCCATAGTTTCTAGGCCTAAAGACAATGGCAATACATCAAGCAGTAACATGTCAGAGTCAGGCTTGTTACCCACTAAAATATCAGCTTGGATAGCAGCACCTAATGCCACCACACGATCTGGATCGATTGATGTTAGAGGCTCTTTGGCAAAGAAACTCCCGACTTCTTCACGTACCACCGGCATACGAGTCGACCCACCGACCATCACAACCTGCAAGACTTCTTCTGCTGTGACACCGGCATCTTTTAACGCGCGGCGACAAGAGCGTAAAGTCTTTTTAACCAATGGCATTGCCATTTCAGCGAATGCTTGACGCGTGATCGTAACAACCAACTTTTGCTCGCGAACTGGTAGCTCTACGTTTACCGTTTCATAGCTTGAAAGCGCTTCTTTACAGGCTCTTGCCTTATTGATAAACAAGCGTAGCTCTTTAGGGTTTAAATCAAATAGCTGCGTTTGCTGTTTGAAGAAATCGACCAACAGTGAATCAAAGTCATCACCACCGAGGCTAGAATCGCCACCGGTTGATAATACCTCAAACACGCCTTGGTTTAAGCGTAAGATAGAAATATCAAACGTACCACCACCAAGGTCATAAACCGCGATCACGCCTTCTTGACCAGAGTCTAGGCCGTAAGCTACCGCAGCTGCAGTCGGCTCATTGAGAAGTCTTAATACTTTTAGACCAGCAAGCTCGGCTGCGTCTTTTGTACTTTGTCTTTGTGCATCATCAAAATACGCAGGTACGGTGATCACTGCGCCCATTACATCTTCACCAGCAAAGCTATCAATAGCACGTTGGTGTAATGTTTTTAAAATTTCAGCGGAGGCTTGTACTGGACTTACAGCGCCAGCTACGGTTTCAATAGCAAGCGAACCGTTATTATCGACAAAGTTATAAGGCAACTGACCATAGCTTTGTTCTATTTCAGATTGCGTTTTACCTAAAAAACGTTTTACAGAAATAAGCGTATTTGTCGGGTCTTCAGCAGAAGCAGCTTGGGCTTGTTCACCAACGATAACCTCTGAGTCGGTGTACCTTACTACCGACGGCAGCATAGGTTTACCCATTAAATCGCTAAGGGTCTTCGTTTCGCCACTTTGTACTGTTGCCACAAGAGAGTTCGTGGTACCTAAGTCAATACCAATCGCTAATTTATGCTCATGAGGTGCCGCGCTCTGCCCCGGCTCAGCAATTTGCAATAATGCCATAATGCTCTTTTCACTTTAACGTTTGTTGATGCTATACATCATCAATCGAATAATTCATCTTCGATACGTGCTAATTCGTCGCGTAACTTGTAGACAAACTTTAGCTTACGAATATTGTCTGCTGCGGCTTCTAATGTGCTCATGTCATCGCTTTGAAGCTGCTCGGCAAGGGAGGCGCTAAACTCTGTATCTAACGCTTTAATCTGTGTTTCGAACTCTGCAATCGCGCCGTCAGGATCCGCCGCATCAGGTAATTCTTCTAATGCTTCGCGCAGCTCCATCTGTTGCATTAAAAACATCGGATCTTGCAACGTTTGTTGCTCTGCACGTATGTCTACACCCTTTTCGCTTAGCATATACTCGGCGCGTTTAACTGGGTGTTTAAGCACCGCTAGCGCGTCGTTGATCTCTGCGGTTTTCTGTACCGCGAGCAACTTCTCACGCTCACTTTTACCAGCAAATCTATCTGGGTGAACTGCACGCTGTAGCTCTAAATAACCTTGATTTAGTTTGTTTAAATCAACGTGATAATCAACAGGTAAATCAAATAATTCAAAATAACGCATACGCACCTAATACAGCAAAGCCCCACCAAGGCAGGGCTTTAAGCTATTCACTGTTGCAAACTATACGGTGAAGCTTTCGCCACAGCCACATTCGTCCTTCTGATTTGGGTTATTAAACTTAAACCCTTCATTCAGACCTTCTTTTGTATAATCAAGCTCTGTGCCGTCGATATAAACTAAACTTTTTGCATCAACGATGATTTTGACATCTTTGTCTTCGAATACTTCATCGCCTTCATCTAAATCGTCGACAAATTCGAGAACATAAGCAAGACCTGAACAGCCCGTGGTTTTAATACCAACGCGCAGCCCTATGCCTTTTCCACGGTTACTCAAAAAGGCTAATACGCGATTAGCGGCTGCATCTGTTAACGTCACTGCCATAATAGTCTCTTACTTCGCTTGTTTACTCTTATAATCTGCAATCGCAGCTTGAATCGCATCTTCTGCCAAAATTGAGCAGTGGATTTTCACTGGTGGCAACTCAAGCTCAGCACTGATATCAGTGTTTTTGATAGTCGCAGCTTCTTCTAACGATTTACCTTTCACCCACTCAGTCACAAGGGATGATGATGCAATCGCGCTACCACAACCATATGTCTTGAATTTCGCATCTTCGATGATGCCTTCTTTTGACACTTTAATTTGTAGCTTCATTACGTCGCCACATGCAGGTGCCCCCACCATGCCCGTTGCTACGCTTGGATCGTTCTTGTCTAAAGAACCTACGTTACGTGGATTCTCAACGTGGTCGATAACTTTATCACTGTAAGCCATAACTATTTCCTCACTACCTGCTTGCGGCCGGATGGTATCCAGCCAGCGGCTAAAACTTGCTTAATGGTGTGCCCATTCAACGCTATCTAAGTCGATGCCATCTTGGTGCATTTCCCAAAGCGGTGACATCTCACGTAAGCGACCAATAGAATTCTTAAGAAGATTGACGGTGTAATCGATCTCTTCTTCTGTCGTAAAACGACCAATACTGAAACGGATAGAGCTGTGTGCTAATTCGTCATTACGACCTAGAGCACGCAGTACATAAGATGGCTCTAAGCTCGCCGATGTACATGCAGAACCTGAAGAAACCGCAATGTCTTTAACTGCCATTAGTAGACTTTCACCTTCAACAAAGTTGAAGCTGATGTTTACAATGCCAGGTACTGATTGGTCGATAGCACCATTAAAATAAACTTCGTCCATATCCATTAGGCCATCCAATAGACGCTGACGAAGCGCACTGATGTGTGCATGGTCTTTTTCAAAGTCTTGCTTAGCAATTCTAAATGCAGTGCCCATACCCACGATTTGGTGAGTAGCAAGCGTACCAGAACGCATACCGCGCTCATGACCACCACCGTGCATTTGTGCTTCTAAACGCGCACGTGGCTTACGGCGTACGTACAACGCACCGATGCCTTTAGGACCATAAACTTTGTGGCCAGAAAATGACATAAAGTCTACTTTCAATGTTTGTAGGTCGATTAGTACCTTGCCAGCACTTTGCGCCGCATCAACATGGAACATGATCTTGCGCTCACGACACATCTCACCAATAGTCGCGATATCTTGAATAACACCTAGCTCGTTATTAACGTGCATTACGCTCACTAAAACAGTGTCTTCGCGCATCGTTGCTTCAAGCTTTTTCAAGTCAAGTAAGCCGTTGTCTTCAACATCCATATACGTCACTTCAAAGCCTTGACGCTCAAGCTCACGGCAGGTGTCTAGTACTGCTTTATGTTCAGTACGAACGGTGATGATGTGTTTGCCTTTCTTTTTGTAGAACTGTGCAGCACCTTTGATTGCAAGGTTGTTTGATTCAGTTGCACCAGATGTGAAAACGATTTCACGCGGATCAGCGTTGATTAAATCAGCGATATCATTACGCGCCTGATCAACCAGTTCTTCTGCTTGCCAACCGAAACGGTGTGAACGAGAAGCTGGATTACCAAAGTTACCATCCATTGTCAGGCACTGCATCATCTCGTCTGCAACACGCTGATCAACCGGAGCGGTTGCTGCATAATCTAGATATATCGGTAATTTCATTTATCTCTCCGCTTGACGTCAACCTAGAGTTGACAGCTCACTTGAATATTGTCTAATTGCTCGATAACACGTTTAACGTGCTTATCTTGCCGCGTTGCTACGGATTGAACATCCGCGTCGGCGACTAACTCGGCTAGGGAAATACTGTTTAAAAACTCTTCAATTCGCACACTTAAATCAGACCACAATGAATGAGTCAGACAGCGCATACCGCTTTGGCAACCGCCGCCTTCGCCGTGACAACGTGTTGCGTCAACGGACTCGTCAACTGCATTAATCACATCACCAACGGAAATCGTGTGTGCATCACGGCCTAATAAGTAGCCGCCGCCTGGACCACGTACAGAGCTAACTAAGCCATGTTTACGTAGACGGGCAAATAATTGTTCAAGGTAAGATAGCGAAATCTCTTGTCGTTCAGAGATATCGGCTAGTGGAACAGGGCCAATACTTGCGTGTAACGCAACATCTAACATTGCTGTCACGGCGTATCTGCCTTTTGATGTTAGTTTCATGCATAACCCCCGCTAATTTACCAAGCCGCAAATTTTAATTACTTGACTAAGATAGTCAAGTATTAACCAAGCATAATAACGGCTTTAAATCTGCAACCCTCGTATGCCTACCCGAAATACCTGAGTAATTTAATCAAGTATTATGGATATTGTAATTACCTGAGTATTTTAGTCAAGTATTAGTGATGAAGATTTATGCAAGATTTCACAAAAGGAATGGTTAATATTTAGACGATAGAAATATAACAGTATTGGCGCGCTGAGTTGGCCAATACTGCATCCTGTCTGGTTTACTTGTTAGTAGATTTATCTATCGAACTTAGGATCCCACGTAGAATATTAAGTTCTTGCTCTTCCGGTCTAGCGCGGTTGAACAAACGCTTTAGCTTAGTCATTACCATGCCCGGATGCTGCTTGATGATAAAGCCGGTGTCATTCAGGGTATTTTCAAGATGCTCGTAGAATAACTCCATCTGCTTTGATGATGGGTAAATCGTTTCATCTACTTCTTCTGGCTGCTTTTCTTGCGTGTCTAGATATGTCATACGCGTTTCGTAGGCCAAAGTTTGCACTGCCATGGCAAGATTAAGCGAGCTATACTCAGGATTAGCTGGAATACACACATGATAGTTGCACAATTGCAACTCTTCATTTGTTAGGCCGCTATTCTCACGACCGAATACAAGGGCGACAGGACCATTCACCGACTCAGCAACCAATTTTTGTGCACACTCACGCGGGTCTACCATTGGCCACGACAAAGTGCGTGAGCGCGCACTCGTGCCAATAGTTAAAGCGCAATCAGCAATCGCCTCTTGAAGTGTATCGACTTTAGTCGCTGCACCCAACACGTCGGTTGCGCCAGCCGCCAATGCACTTGCATGGCTGTCCACTTCACATGCAGGGTCAACTAAATAAAGCTTAGATAACCCCATCGTCTTCATCGCTCTCGCAACAGAGCCAATATTGCCAGAGTGTGAGGTGTTCACTAATACAATTCGAATATCTTCTAAAGCCATTTACACGAGTCTCAAACAAAAATAATGGCGCAGTGTAGCATATCTAATTTGCGTTTTTCCAAGCTCCACAACCAGAAATTAAAAATCTTTACGCAGCAACGGAGTACAAAAAACAACCAGAAAAATTCACAATTGGTTATTTACTTTAGAGAAAAAACCGCTAGAATACGCCGGCTCAAAATGATCCTGTTCTTTTACAACCTAAAGGTAATGCTATGCATCCAATGTTGAACATTGCGGTACGCGCTGCGCGTAACGCAGGTAAGATTATCCTACGTGCAAGTGAAGATTTATCGCGCGTTGAAGCCACTCAAAAAGGCACTAATGATTTAGTAACTAACATCGATAAAGATGCGGAATCAATCGTTCGTGACACAATTTTAAAATCTTACCCTGATCACTCTATTGTTGGTGAAGAATTTGGTCATCACGAAGGCAAAGATGCAGACTACCTTTGGGTTATCGATCCTCTAGACGGTACAACTAACTTCGTTAAAGGTATTCCTCACTATGCTGTTTCTATCGCGTTAAGAGTTAAAGGCCGCGTAGAGCAAGCTGTTGTATACGATCCAATCCGCGACGAGTTATTTACCGCTTCTCGTGGCCAAGGCGCACAGCTAAACAACAAACGTATTCGTGTATCTAAGTCTATTGAATTACAAGGCACTGTGCTTGCCACGGGTTTCCCTTTCAAGCAAAAGCACCACATGGATGCCTACCTAGAAGCATTCAAAGCATTATTCATTCATACAGCTGATATCCGCCGTGCGGGCTCTGCAGCTTTAGACATGGCATATGTTGCAGCAGGTCGTATGGATGGTTTCTTTGAAATTGGCCTTAAGCCTTGGGATACAGCAGCCGGTGAGCTGCTAGTAAAAGAAGCAGGCGGTATGGTCACTGATTTTGCTGGCGGTGCTAACTTTAACCGTAGCGGCAATATCATCTGTGGCGCACCTAAGCTTTGCCAAGCGATTGTAAAAGAAATTCGCCCGGTACTAACTGAGTCATTGTTAAAATAATAACTCTGGCTTAGATGAAAAACCCAAGCACTGCTTGGGTTTTTTTGTATCTGATTGAGTCTAAGAATAACAATAGCAAGAGCTAACTGTTACTCCAAAATCAGGTATTTAAGCTGAGCACCGGATGTCTACTTAATTTCCACACGGGCTGAGCGCATCACGATTTCATCGTTTAGCTCAATACCAAGCCCCGGCTCTTCTGACACTCTAAAGATACCATTCTTAGGCTGTGGATCTTGCAAGCATAGCTCTCTGTTCCACTTTTTGATTGCGTAAGTATGGTGCTCATGGATCAGGAAGTTTGGGATCGCGGTTTCCAAGTGTAATGAAGCTGCGGTTGCTACCGGGCCGCCACAGACGTGCGCCTGAATACGGATATCAAAGATATCAGCGTAATCACATACCTTCTTGGTTTCCGTAAAGCCACCACATAGGCCAATATCTGGCTGCAGTACATCAATACTTTGATCTTCAAAATAAGGGCGAACACCCCAGCGATTATACAAACGCTCACCACCAGCGATTGGCACAGAAGTTTTGTTGGCTACCTTTGCATGTAAAGAGTGGTTAAGATAATTCACAGGCTCTTCATAATACATACAATCAAATTCTTCAGCGATGTCTGCAATTTGAATGGCTGATGTCGCGCCTGGTAAGCTGTGGCACTCAAAAATAATATCGACTTCATCACCTACCGCTTCACGTATTGCTTTCATTCTTGCACGGTATAATTTCATTTCCGCGCGCGAGATAAGCTTAGTTCTATCGTAATAGGTGTTACCATCTTTATCGTACTGAATTGGGTCAACTTTAACCGCATCGTACCCTTCAGCAATGGCTTTGTGAGCCGCTTCAGCATATTCGTGTGGTTGAACTAGTGCTTTAAACTCGCTATCCCAATCAAACTGTAATTGCGAGGCATAGGTGCGAAGCTCAGGGTTCACTTTACCACCAAGCAATTGATAAACAGGTAGGTTTAAGGCTTTACCTTTAATATCCCAAAGCGCGGTATCTATTGCTGACATCGCCGCATATACCACAGGCCCGCCACCTAAACCCCAAAAACTTTCTCTGAGCATACGCGACCAAAGCAGCTCGGTTTGAAAAGGATCGTGACCAATTAAAAAGGCTTCAGCCATTTCTTTGATCATACTGGCCGCAGCGCTGTGGCCGAGATCGTATGCAAGCCCAGCTTCACCAACCCCTGAAATGCCTTCATCGGTATGAATACGAACAAAAACGGGTGTCCAAGCAGGTCTATCTGGACAATGAATATCGAAAACTTCGACGCGATTAACTTTCATGTTGACTCCTATTGAGCAAAGCTTGGGTCTAGGCGGTAAGCTTTACGAAGCATTGCAGGCCATGCTAATTGACCACCGGTGCTACCGCTATGCACGACATTCGCTTGGTTATAAATGTTATCAATAATGGGTTGTGGTACAGGTACTGCTTGTTGTCCCGTTGCTTGAATCGCAACTTGAATCTCGCATGCACGCTGTAAGTCATAAAAACGCATAAAAGCATCGCCTACCGTTGGTCCAACAGTTAAACCACCGTGGTTCACCAGCAGCATATGATTGGTTGTACCTAAGTCATATTGTAAGCGCTTTTTCTCATCCATATTCACTGCTAAGCCTTCATAGCCATGATACGATAGTGATGGTAAGGAGAACATACTGTGCTGACTCAAAGGCAATAAACCACATTCTACACTTGCGACTGCGATCGTCTCTTTGGTATGGAGGTGGATAACGCAATGCGCATCTTCTCGCACCTCATGGATCGCACTGTGAATGGTAAAGCCCGCCGGATTAATCTTAAATGGCGTACCATCAAGAATATTTCCTTCAAGATCGACCTTCACCAAATTAGAAGCAGTGACTTCATCAAAGGTCAGGCCAAAGGCGTTTACTAAATAATGATCCGTCCCCGGTAAACGCGCCGACATATGCGTATAAATTAGATCTCCCCAACGAAAGTGCTCAACCAGTCGATAGCAAGCGGCAAGGTCAACACGCAGCTGCCATTCTTCTGCGCTTACTTTGTCTTTTAAATTTAACTGAGGTAATTCGAACATGGGGATCCCTTATTGACTCCATATTTGGATGTATAGAAGTCTAAATTAGCTTAATTATATCTTCAACTAAAAACCACCGCGAACGGTGGTTTTTTATCATCTTTGATATCTAACTTTGATGTCATTCAACTTTAGATAGATACTCTGCAATCGCATCGATTTCAGCGTCCGTGACATTGGCAACCATCGCTTTCATCGCCGCTGACATACCATTATTACGTTTACCCGATTTGATATCTTTCATCTGCGCCGCTAAATACTCTTTATTTTGACCATTTAGCTTTGGATACAAAGGCATGATTGGTGCTTTACCTTCTGCACCATGACAGGTTTGACACATTTTTGCTGTGTATAATGCTTTACCATCTGCAGCCATTGAACTTGCTGAACCTAGTGCGCAAATTGCCACCGTAGTCCCTACTAGTAGTTTTTTCATCTTGCTCATATCATTACTCTTTTTATTGACGGTTAACGTTGTAAGTCAGTGTAGACTAAAGTTTGACCTAAAGCCTAATCACTACCACATCAAATCATCTGGGACCTCAAAGTCAGCGTAAGGGTCATCCTCATCACCTTGCTGATTGTCCTCAACATGGAAAACGATATACTTCTCGTCTACCTCTGCAATCTTTCTAGCAGGTTCATCTTGTAGTACGTAGAACTGCTCTTCTAACACACAAATCGCTAAACGCCCCTTTGATAGCGCTTTTTGTGTTTCGGAATTAACTTCTAACTCCTTCACCTTATTTTGGTATGTGAAGTTAAAGATCACATTGCCGCGGATCTCATCTTGGTTATGATGTTCTAAGATCTGCTTCACGCGAGCAATTTGCTCTTTATCTTTTAGCGTTTCTTGCTTCGCTTTATTTAGCTCTTCGGCACGCTTTTGCTGCTCAAGCTTTGTTTGCTCAATATGTTTTTGGAGGTCTGTTTGGTCGCTCGTTGCGCCTTTTTTCTTTTTCTTCTGCTGTTTACGCTTTTGTGTTTTTGCAACTTTCGCTTTGTGCTCAGTTGTTAGACCTGCTTTTAGCAACTGATCTTGCAGTGAACCCATCATGCAACTCCGTAAAATAGACTTTTCACTATTTTAACTCAGCAATTTCGATTGACCAGAGAGGAATCGTTCAATCTAATGTAAAACTACCAAAATTATTGTTGCACACCGTGATTTAGCGCAAAAAATTGTCATCTAGTTTGCTTTAATTTAAGCTAACTCATCGAAATAAAAAGCCTTATCGCTTAATGCCCGTCATACACCTATTGCTTTGCTCTGTTACCATTTTTTTTGTGCTTTACGCACCGCAGCCGCTGCTGGCTGAGTTTGCGGAGCAATTTAGTGTGTCAGCGTCAGATGCAGGCATGCTGATGTCAGCAACTATGCTACCTCTGGCTATCGCGCCAATCTGCTACGGATTATTGCTGGCAAAGTCTAATCCGCTGCGCATTTTAAAATGGACCATGCTGCTATTGGCACTCAGCAGTGTAGCATTTGCTTCAATGACTTCATTTTCAGGGCTCTTGTTTACCCGGTTAATTCAAGGACTATTATTACCTGCTGCACTCACTGCGATGACAGGTTATATCGGCCAACAGTTTAGTGGCTCACAGTTGAAAAGAAACATGAGCTTGTACATCGGAAGTACCATAGCCGGAGGTTATTTTGGCCGTACACTTGCGGCCAACTTTACTGTCTGGTTTGAGTGGCAAAGTTTCTATTACCTAAACGCATTGTTATTGATTGTGCTGGCATTTAGCATTCGAGCCAGCAAGAACAAACCACCAATAATTCACGCGACAAGGATCAGAGACTACCTGACACCACTCAAGCAATCGCGCCTAGTGAGATTATACAGCTCTGTATTTTGTATGTTTTTCTGCTTCGCGGGACTACTCAACTTTTTACCGTTTATACTCAAGTACGACTTTAATTTAACCGATCCCAGTAAAGTGGGCTGGGTCTATACAGGCTATTTGGTTGGTGCTTTAGGGTCCATCGTTACACCTTGGCTACAAAGTAAATTTCATTCTACCTGGCGATTTTTAGCTGTGATGTTTTTAGTCTACGCTGCAACCATTGCGCTATTACCCGTGGCGTCTGTGTTCTTTTTTGTGGTCTTATTTACGCTCTTCTGCGGCTGTATGTTTGTGATCCATTCTACCGCTGCACCATTAGCCAACAGTATTAGTCAGGCACCTGCAACCGTTACTAATGGCGCTTATGTTTCATTTTATTATTCCGGAGGCGTGCTGGGATCTTACTTTCCGGGTTTGATTTATGAGCAAGCAGGTATCACTTGGTTTTGTGCGTCACTTTTTATCGTTTGTACAGTCGGCTTAGCTCTGAGTTTGAGAAACACAGTCAACCCAGTGAGGTGAGTGCCCAGTGACTTGCCAAAAGCGCTTTAAATCTTCGAGCGTTAACACCCAAGTTTTAGTATTCACTAGGGGATGGCACTGCCATAAGTACGCAGATTGTAGTTCACTATCAAGCCATAATTCGACTCGTTGCTCACTGTCGTTATGCAATGTGAGTGCTGATACACAGCCTTGTTCCACTCCTAAATACTTCGCTAGCCTGTCCGTCGATGCAAAACCTAAACGCGACACCCCTTGAGATTTAGACAGCGCTTTTAGGTCGACTTGCTTATCTGCAGGAATAATAAAAAGAAAGTGTCGCTTTCCATAGTTATCTCGGAGGAAGAGATTTTTCAGTCGCGTCCCTTTTCTCTCTAACTCCAAGTTGTCAGCATCTAGACAAGTATGTAACGGTGGGTGCTCATAATTGAAATAGTTGATATCTAGCTGAGCGAGCCGCTCTGCAAGTGCACTTGGATTGTTTCTGATCACAAACACTTACCTCGTAACTGAACGCTACGCTGCCGCCAGTATACATCGGTAATTTTATGACCTCCGTTGCAGTAGTCCGCCTCAATCAAAGCCGGTTTTAATAAGGCGACGGCTTGCTCTTCTAACTTGAGTTTTAGAGAGGGGGAATCTTCAATACGTTCAAACTCGGCAAAACGTTTTAGCTCTCTTCTTGATATTGGCTTACTTGAATCCAGCTCCATTCGAGGTGTTGCTTGTACCGTTACAATGAAAGCAAATTCTTTATCACCAGTTGGCGAAAGACGCTTATGAAGAGATTGTTTTTCGATAATAAGTTCAGGCTCATCAGGCTGTGATGCACAACTCGCTAGAAGCCCAATAATGAGAATAGAAAAGATATGACGCAGAACCATAATTCGCTTAATTCGTTTTATTTTCAGTTCAGTGTAACAAAGACTATAAAAAAATAGCGAAATTTTTTGTCTGGGGTTGACGGCAATATAAAAAATGATTAAATTTCGCTTCGTCTACTGACGGAATGTGGGGCTATAGCTCAGCTGGGAGAGCGCCTGCCTTGCACGCAGGAGGTCAGCAGTTCGATCCTGCTTAGCTCCACCACTTTCCGCTCTTCTTACTTCTTACTTCTTACTTCTTACTTCTTACTTCTTACAAAATTAACACCCTAAATCGAAAAGAAAAAAGCCCAAGTCTTTCGACCCGAGCTTTGCAGTTACTTATGTCATTCTGTGTATACCACTGAGTATGATTCTTCCACCTACTCAAGCAGCATCAGTTCATTATTCTCTGATTTGGCCTTCACCATTCACTAAAAACTTTTCGGTTGTCAGCGACTCCAAGCCCATAGGTCCGTAAGCGTGCAATTTGGTGGTAGCAATCCCAATCTCGGCACCTAAACCTAACGCCGAACCATCACTAAAGCGTGAGGAAGCGTTAACCATCACCACGGAAGCATCAACACCGCGTTGGAACAAATCAGCAGCCACTTTGTCTTCCGTACAGATAACTTCGGTATGGTGGCTGCCAAAGCGATCAATATGTGCAAGCGCTGCATTAAAATCAGCAACCTGACGAACCGCTATTTCAAGGCTCAAGTATTCTTCACCAAATTCGTCATCACTTAATTCAACTGCATTATCAAAATAAGCTACGGTTTGCTTACACGCATTAATTTTCACACCCCTTTCAGCCAGTGCTGCAGCAACTTTCGGTAAAAAAGTCGGAGCGATATCTTGGTGAACGATTAACCCTTCAAGCGCATTACACACACCAGTACGCTGCGTTTTACCGTTTAACAGGAGCGCCATTGCTTTGTCGAGATTGGCTGTTTTATCTATATACAAGTGACACACGCCTTTAAAATGCTGGATCACTGGCACCGTGCTATTCTCAGTAACGAAATTGATTAGACCCTCACCGCCACGTGGGATGATAAGGTCGATATACTCTTTTTGCTGCATCAGCTCCATTAACAACGCGCGGTCTGGATCAGGAATAACAGAAACCAACGCGGCAGGTAGGTTATGTTTTTCAAGCGCCTTATGCATCGCTTTTGCGATCTCTAAAGAACTCGCTAACGCCTCTTTACCACCACGTAAAATAACACCATTACCTGATTTAAAACACAGCGCACCGGCGTCAGCGGTGACATTGGGGCGCGCCTCATAAATCATGCAGACAACACCAAGTGGCACTCGCATTTTGCTGATTTTAATGCCATTTGGTCTTACACCCATGTCTCTACGTGCACCCACTGGATCGTCCAGTCGAATGATGGTTTCGATACCTTCAGCCATGCTTTCAATCCGCGCTTGGTTAAGCGTTAATCTATCGATCATGGCGTCGCTAAGCTGGTTATCACGAGCAGCAGCTAAATCAGCTTCATTGGCTTTAATAATGGCATCGCTGTTTTCACGGATCCCTTTTGCCATATCTGCTAACACTGCATTTTTTTGCTCTGTAGATAATAGTGCTAACTGTTTCGCTGCTTTTGCAGCCTGTGATGAAATATCTGTGATTAAACTCATGTCTTATGACTTCTCCAATAATGCAATATCTTGTTCTGAAATAACGGGTCCGATACTATCTTGAATTCTTTCGCTGATCGGATTCTCTTCATGTTCAGTTAAAAAGTTTAATAGGCAGCTACTGTAATTGGTGGTTGCTTTGGCTAAGCGCTTACCATCTTTGCTCCTCACGAGTACGGTATCTCCAACAGAAAACTCACCTTTTACTTCAGTGATTTCTTCACCACTTAACTGACCCACCACTTGATTTTCGCCTGAGCCATAATCGCTATCTACGACCAGCTCACCTTGCTCTGATGCTGTGTGAGTCATCCAATGCACCGCTTCTTGCATCGGTTTATCATAGGCTGTAAATACCGTGCCTGGATTTTTTCCCGCCAACAATAATTCAAAGGTTGTTTCTTCGAAGCCGTTAACAATATAAGTATCTATACCGTGAGACGTCGCCTTTTCAGCAGCTTCAATTTTGGTCTTCATACCACCGGTGCCAACCTTGCTCGTTGGACAACCTGCCATATCGTAGATTTCTTCAGTGATCTCTGTCACCTCTGAAATCAGCACTGCGTCAGCATGTAAATTAGGGTTTTTGTTATATAAACCACTGACGTCGGAGCAGATAATTAGCCCATCAGCATCTGCAGCCCCCGCTACCATGGCAGATAAATTATCGTTATCACCCACCTTCAAATCGTCTGTGGTCACGGTATCATTTTCATTGATAATAGGCAGTATTCCATGATCGAGTAAAGTGAATATTGTTTCACGAATACTGGTATATCGCTCCCTGTCACGCAGGTCGCCATGAGTCAGCAATATCTGCGCCGACGGAAAGTCGAAGAAGCGGTCCCACGTAGCCATCATCTCGGTTTGGCCAGCTGCCGCCATCGCTTTTTTTACAGCAATGCTCGGCTGCTCTGAGTTTGGAAATAAGTGCGACCCTGCTGCGACTGAACCTGAAGAGACGAGGATCACTTCGATACCTCGGGCTCGACAACGCACGATGAATTGCGCGATGCTGAGTAAATAGCGGGATCGACACCCATCTTGCTCTGGCGCGATCAACGCACTCCCGATCTTGATTACTATACGTTTTGACTGTTTCATCGACATAAATTCCTGCTTTAAATTAACCACCCACTCACGAGTTGGTACTCCAAATATCTCCTATTAGAAGACAATAGAAAGCGCAATGCATCGACCAAAAAGTCGGCAAATAGATAAAACAAACAGAAGTGCGACGGCGAAGACCTTAGTCCCATCATGTCGCCACACATGCTAAACCCAGACACAGCAACAATCGTTAACTGGCTGACATTTCACTAATAGAAGATTGATTGTGACATCAAGTACTTAACCCTTGACGTCGAGCCGTTTCCAACAGGGCCACCATGGTTTGGTGCGGCCGGAAAGGCTGTACCGCAATGAATAATTGCGTAATGAGTAGATTGTGAATGATGGCGCGATTTACCCCACGCCTTGAACGCTTATTACCTTAACGTAAGCAAGGGTAAGATTGCAACCCTATCCCATGTTAATTATTTATGACCACCATAAATCAATTTTATAATACCTTATTTTCAGTAATTTATTCACTTTACCCTCATTCGCGCTGTGTTATAACAGGATGCTAGCTATACTGATAAAAATGTTGGGATAATCCAACCGGGGAGAATCTATGTCAGCAATCTACATTGCAGGTATTGCAGTATGTTCTGTAATAGCACAATGGCTTGCTTGGGCCTTTAAGGTTCCTGCAATTTTGTTTTTACTTCTTATTGGTCTTGCTTTGGGACCATTTAGTGGCACGCTGGATCCAGATGCCTTACTCGGGGATTTACTCTTTCCCGTCGTCTCACTTTCCGTTGCCGTTATCCTTTTTGAAGGTTCACTAACCCTGCATTTTAAAGAACTCAAAGGAATTGGTAAGGTCGTACGGAACCTTTGTTCTATCGGGATGTTAGCAACCTTTGCGGTGATAGCAACAACCGCAATTTTCGTGCTGGAGCTTAACTGGCAAGTTGCCGCCGTATTGGGCGCAGTACTTGTCGTGACCGGTCCAACGGTTATTGCCCCTATGCTGAACGCGATGCGCCCAGACAAAGACATAGACCGTATTTTACGTTGGGAAGGTATAGTCATAGACCCTATTGGTGCACTCTTTGCGGTACTCGTATTTGAAGCCGTCTCTTTAGTTGGTGGCGAAGGTATCTTCAGTCATACCCTATGGGCGCTTGTATCAACACTTGGTGTGGGGATAAGTATTGGCGTCGCATCAGGTTACCTCACCACTTACCTAATAAGAAAAGAGTGGCTTCCTTTCGAGCTTCACAAATTCGCCATTTTAGCGCTCGTGTTGTTTAGCTTTACGCTATCGAATCATCTGAGTCATGAGTCAGGCCTACTTGCCGTGACCATCTTTGGTATTTGGCTCGCTAACCAAGATGACTTGGAAATAGACTCAGTATTAGAGTTTAAAGAAGATCTCTCAATGATCCTGATTTCGAGCTTATTTATCTTACTCGCGGCACGACTCAAATTAGAAGATTTAATGCTGTTAGACACCGACGTCTTTATCTTTCTAGCTGTAGTATTATTTATTGCTCGACCACTGTCGATATTCTTATCGACGTTCAATACTGACTTACCGATAAAGTCTCGTATTCTGTTAAGCTGGATAGCTCCTCGAGGCATTGTTGCTGCAGCTGTAGGCTCAGTTTTTGCGTTGAGTATGACCAAATCACAGATAGCAGATGCGGATAAAATGGTGCCGCTTATTTTCACCGTCATCATTGTCACCGTGGTACTACAAAGCCTAACGGCAACGCCTTTCGCACGTCTTTTAGGAGTGCGTCAACCAAAGCCCAATACCTTACTTATCATTGGTGCAAACCATGTAGCTAGAGCGGTGGCTAAGGGCTTAAAAGACCAAAATATTGATGTTTATCTCTCCGATCCCGCATGGGAAAACTGCAAAATGGCAAGAATGGACGGACTGCCTTGTTACTATGGTAACCCACAGTCGGAACATGCCGAGCGTTACCTCCCGTTGACCAGCTTAAAGTCAGTGCTAGCGCTTTCACCTAACCGTCACCACAACGCATTAGGCGTACAGTACTTTTCTCATTTACTTGGCGATCAATGTGTTTATTCGCTCAAATCATCCACTAACCACGCTAAGGCGAACAAAGATAGCGCCACTTTCCTTTCTCGCCAAATCTTGTTTGGCGACGAAGGTAACTACGCCAAGCTAAGTAGTATGATGGCTAAGGGCGGCAAAGTGAGCGTAACTCGGATCTCAGAAGAGTTTAAATGGGAACAGTATAAAGAGGTTAACAGTGAAGCAATCCCACTGTTTGTACTCACAGAGCAGAACAAAGATGAGGAACCCATCTTGATCCGCCCGTTTACCTCTGACATGAAAAAGCTTCCAGAAGAAGGCGACCGCGTATTGGCGTTGCAGCCGCCTAAGTTAACGGTGCTTAAAGATCCAAATACGAATAAAGAAGGCCAAATTGGTGCAAAGCTTAGCAGCCAACAAATTACTTAACCAGAGATTTGGATAAGTAATAAGCTAGCTTACCGGCTTTATTTAGAAGCAAGCAAAGCGGCGTAACTTACGCCGCTTTTACTTTCCACTCATAACCTGCTGAAAGTAATACCTATTTATCCCACAGAGTTAACCTGAGCTTCAGGTTATATAACCTGAACTCGAGATAAGAAGTAAGTTGATCCACTAAAATCACTAAGCTCAAAAGCGTAGTATCACTCTAGCCAGAAGTTATTTCTTAATACAAGGCAAATTTGTGCGTCAATAGCTGGCCTATTGCAAGCAAATTTAACGCAGTAGTAAGGGATAGCAGCTGCTAGAGAACAAGTTGTTATCCCGAGTTCAGGTTATATAGGCAATCTAGCCCGCTTTACCACGCTATCAGGCATTTTGTTTGCCAATTGCCCTAGCGCTACCTGAATCCGCTTATGTAGCTTTTTATCTGCAACGGCGGAATGGAACAACCATCGATATGCATCTTCATAATCTCTTGGACTACCATGACCTTGATTAAATACATCTACGAGTCTTAACTGAGCGTTTAAATTGCCAAGTGCTGCGGCTTCTCTCAGATAGGTTACCGCCATCGCTTTATCTTCTTGCACCAACTGACCAACATCATAGTAGCGACCTAATTGTTCAAGCGCCGCGGCAAGGCCCTGCTCTGCTGCCCTTTTCATATAGTAAAGGCCGAGCTCAACATCTCTGTCTACACACACGGCATAAGCTAACATGTCACCATAAAGAAACTGATACGAAGGCAGCGCCATAATTTCAGCACGCGCTTCAATATCTTTAACCAGCTGGCACTCATCCGCTTTAACCCGAGCAAGGTGTTGATTTTTTTCAATGAGCGCTAGTAGCTCTTGCTGCGTATACAAAGGCACAGCTTCGATAGCCTCTTCGGCAGATACTTTGCTCTGTATACTGAGACTTAAGGAAACACTCAATGCTGAAGCTGCAAAATAACGAAGTAAGTAATTCATCGAAGACCCATCAAAGTAAAGCTGATTGTTTAACTATAGCAGGCTGCAAAAGCAAATTACTTGCTCTGCAGCAACATTGACACTCAAATTTGATTAAGCATTATTTACGCCAAAGCGAAGTCTAATTTCATCATCTGAGCAAACATTCGCTTAGTTATCGGCAGAAAGACAAAAACTTGTAGGGTAATAGACACAAAAAAAGCTGCCGTAGCAGCTTTTTTCTTTATCAATCGACAGCAGAATTATTCAGCAAAAGGGTTGCGAACAATCATTGTCTCAACGCGGTCTGGGCCTGTTGAGATGATATCAATTGGCACGCCAGTGATTTCTTCTAGGCGCTTGATATAGTTGATAGCGGCTTCTGGAAGTTGCTCAACAGAAGTTGCACCAAAGGTGTTTTCGCTCCAACCTGGCATTTCTTCGTATACTGGAGTTACTTTCTCGTAGCCTTCAGCAGCAAGAGGAGTCACATTAGTTACAGTGCCGTCTTCTAATTGATAACCAGTACAGATTTTCACTTTTTCTAGACCATCAAGTACGTCTAGTTTAGTTAAGCAGAAACCGCTGATGCTGTTGATTTGAACTGCACGGCGCATTGCCACTGCATCAAACCAACCGGTACGACGTAAACGACCAGTCGTTGCACCAAACTCGTTGCCTTTCTCACCTAAGTGTCTGCCAACTGGGTCTTGCTTGTCTTGACCATCGTAAAGCTCTGTAGGGAAAGGACCTGAACCAACACGAGTTGTGTAAGCTTTAACAATACCTAAAACGTAATCTAAGTGTAGCGGACCAAAACCTGCACCTGTCGCAACACCACCAGCCGTCGTGTTTGATGAGGTTACATACGGATAAGTACCGTGGTCGATATCAAGTAGTGTACCTTGCGCACCTTCAAATAGAATATGGTCGCCAGCATTACGCGCTTGATCAAGTAGTTCAGTAACGTCAACAATCATTGACTTAAGTACTTTTGCTACTTCCATTGCATCATCGTATGTCTTCTGGAAGTCTACTGGGTCTACTTTGTAGTAGTTAACCAAGGCGAAGTTGTGGAACTCTAGTACTTCTTTAAGCTTCGCAGCAAATTGCTCTGGGTTGAAAAGATCGCCAACACGTAAACCACGACGTGCAACCTTATCTTCGTACGCAGGACCGATACCACGGCCAGTTGTACCAATGGCTTTTTCACCACGCGCTAGTTCACGCGCTTGGTCTAGTGCAACGTGGTAAGGCAAGATCAAAGGACATGCTTCGCTGATCAATAGACGCTCACGTACAGGAACGCCACGCGCTTCAAGCATGTGGATTTCTTTCATTAGTGCATCTGGTGCAAGTACTACACCATTACCAATTACACATTTAACGTCTTCGCGTAGTACACCTGATGGGATCAAGTGTAGTACCGTTTTCTCACCGTTAATTACTAGTGTATGGCCAGCATTGTGTCCGCCTTGGTAGCGAACAACTAAAGAAGCCTTATCTGTAAGTAGGTCAACTACTTTACCTTTACCTTCGTCACCCCATTGGGTGCCTAATACAACGACGTTTTTACCCATTGCAAATTCACTTAGAAAAAATTAGGCGCAGATTTTACCAGAAAACCATAGTCGAAATCACCCCAATTTGCCTAATTTTTCTGCTTTCAATAAGATTGATGATGTAAAGCATCAAGGCAAGTTACATAACTTGTTGAAAAGGTGGATTAATAGCTGAAAATCAAACAACGTATTTTATTTTTATATCAAAATAGCTGTATTGTTCGGATTAATCGATAACTATCTCTTTGTTATCAAAAGTAAACTTTTATAAAACGTAAAAAGCCCAAAGGTTAACCTTTGGGCTTTTTAAAATATAGCTCAAGCTTGCTCGCGAGCAGTTAAGCTTGAGTGACTAGCCTATAGCTCTAAATCGTCTTCAACTTCAGCAAGACCTTTATCTTCTCCCTCTTCAGGCATAATAACCGCTTGCGCTAGGAGCATTTCTCTCAACTTGCCTTCAATTTCGTTGGCAATCTCAACATTTTCTTTCAAGAACTTAATTGAGTTTGCTTTACCCTGGCCAATTTTATTGCCGTTGTAGCTAAACCAAGCACCCGCTTTATCAACCAGTTTGTGTTTCACACCTAAGTCTATCAACTCACCTTGTTTCGACGTACCTTCACCGTACATGATGATGAACTCAGCTTGCTTAAATGGTGGTGCTACTTTGTTTTTCACAACCTTAACACGAGTTTCGTTACCAACAACCTCATCACCTTCTTTCACTGAACCGATACGACGAATATCAAGACGTACAGATGCATAGAATTTAAGTGCGTTACCACCAGTTGTGGTTTCAGGGTTACCAAACATCACACCAATCTTCATACGAATTTGGTTGATGAAAATACATAATGTGTTCGAGCGTTTGATATTAGCAGTAAGCTTACGCAATGCTTGTGACATGAGTCGAGCCTGCAAACCAACGTGTGAGTCACCCATATCGCCTTCGATTTCAGCTTTAGGGGTAAGTGCTGCTACCGAGTCAATAACAACCAAATCAACCGCACCAGAACGAACTAACATGTCACAAATTTCAAGCGCTTGTTCACCGGTGTCGGGCTGTGATACTAATAGCTCATCAACATTAACGCCTAGCTTTTCAGCATAGATTGGATCGAGTGCGTGTTCAGCATCAACGAACGCACATGTTTTACCAAGCTTCTGCGCTTCTGCAATCGCTTGTAATGTTAGCGTTGTTTTACCTGATGATTCTGGACCATAGATTTCAACAATACGACCAGTTGGTAAGCCGCCGATACCAAGTGCAATATCCAGACCTAGTGAACCAGTTGAGATGGCTTCAATATCTAGCGCCTTGTTCTCACCCAGTTTCATGATTGAGCCTTTACCAAACTGACGCTCAATTTGTGATAGTGCTGCGTCTAATGCCTTTTGCTTGTTATCGTTCATTTGCTTCTCCAATTCAGCGTAATGACACCTAGTATACTGTATGAAATTACAGTATCAAGTAGAATTTTATGATTTTACCATCTCTATAGTATTTTTTAATGCAAATTCAATAGCTTGAACTCTTACTTCAGCCCTATTCCCAGTAAATACTTGGTGAAATGCCTGAACTTTGTCACTATTTGCAATAGCAAACCATACAGTACCTACTGGCTTATCAGCACTGCCGCCAGAGGGTCCAGCGATACCAGACACAGCAATGGCAACTTCAGCATGAGCTACCTGCTGAGCGCCTTTGACCATTTCCAAAACCGTTTGCTCGCTCACGGCACCAAATTGCGTTAGGGTTTGTTGCGATACTCCTAATAATTCGTGCTTAGCTTGATTACTGTATGTCACAAAACAACGCTCTATATATGCAGAGCTCCCTGGCGTATCTGTTAACGCATAACTCACCCCACCACCTGTACATGACTCTGCGGTAGTGATTGTTACGCCGTTATTCGTTAGAATAGCGCCCAATTGTGCCGCATATTCGGCTATCTCTTTGTAGTGCTCCATAGGAAAACCTTTTAGGTATCAACAATGTCGTCAGATCTATATTCAGAACACACTATAAACCAACAAACCCCAATGATGCAGCAATACCTGCGAATTAAAGCTCAGCATCAAGAAATCTTGCTGTTCTATCGCATGGGCGACTTTTATGAACTCTTCTTTGACGATGCCATCAGAGCGGCGCAGCTTCTCGATATTTCTCAAACCTATCGGGGCAAAGCCGGTGGCAATCCGATCCCAATGGCGGGTGTTCCCTATCATGCAGTTGAAAACTACTTAGCTCGCTTGGTACAACTGGGTGAATCTGTTGCTATTTGTGAGCAAGTTGGCGACCCTGCGACCAGTAAAGGTCCTGTAGAACGTAAAGTTGTGCGTATTGTTACTCCAGGTACCGTCACCGACGAAGCACTATTGCAAGAACGCCAAGATAATTTACTTGCGGCGGTCTACCAACATCCAAAAAACTTAGGTTATGGCGTTGCCTATCTTGATATTAACTCGGGCCGATTTAATATCGTAGAACTACAGACTGACGAAGCACTTAACTCTACGCTACAGCGCTTGCAGCCCGCAGAATTGTTATATCCAGAATCATTTCAAAACCTTTTAGTGCTAGAAAGTATTAAAGGCAGTCGTCGCCGTCCGGATTGGGAGTTCGATTTAGACACAGCAAAGCATTTACTTTGTCAGCAGTTTGCAACCCGCGATTTAGTCGGTTTTGGTGTCGACAATGCCAATATGGGTTTAATCGCTGCGGGTTGTGTCATGCAATACGTGAAAGACACGCAACGCACTGCATTACCTCATATTCGTGCGATCACGCTCGAAAAGAATGAGCACGCAGTTATCTTAGATGCCGCGACGCGCAAAAACTTAGAGCTGACACTGAACCTCTCTGGCGGTGTTGAAAACACCTTAGCGCAGATTTTAGATAAGTCTTCAACGGCCATGGGTTCGCGCTTACTAAAACGCCGCATTCATACGCCCGTGCGCGAACGCAAAGAACTCAATGCTCGACTCAATGCGATTGCGAGCCTAATCGAACAACAACTATGCATGGAAGTTTACGATGCACTAAAACACATTGGCGATATTGAACGAGTTGTAGCACGGTTAGCGTTGTTTACCGCTCGTCCGCGTGATCTAACGCGTTTAAGAAGTGCATTACAAGCGTTACCGCCATTGCATGGTATTTTACAAGATGCGACGGATGCGAGACTTCAGTCTATCATTAGCCACTCACCGGCATTACCTAAGTTACAAGATTTGTTAGAACGAGCGGTTATCGACAATCCCCCTGTTCTCATTCGTGATGGTGGAGTAATAGCACAGGGCTACAATGCAGAGCTTGACGAGCTACGCGCATTAAGCGCAGGTGCCACGGATGTTTTAGAAAAACTTGAAGAAAGAGAGCGCGAACGCACGGGGATCTCGACATTAAAAATTGGCTATAACCGCGTTCACGGATTTTATATTGAGATCAGCCGCGCCAATTCGCACTTAGTGCCTGCGGAATACATTCGCAGACAAACACTGAAAAATAACGAACGCTATATTATTCCTGAGCTAAAAGAGCATGAAGACAAAGTGCTTGGAAGCCAATCGAAAGCACTAGCACTTGAAAAACGCCTGTATGAAGAGCTCTTTGAACTCATCGCTCCTTATATTGAACAATTGCAAGTCATGGCAGCAGCGCTTGCGGATTTGGACGTACTAAACACTTTAGCTGAACGTGCTCAAACACTAGACTATTGCAAGCCCACGCTTACCGACGGCACTGAAATTGATTTAGTGGATGGTCGCCATCCAGTCGTAGAACAAGTAAGTAAAGAACCATTCATTGCCAACCCGGTAAAACTCAACGATGAACGTAAAATGCTCATTATCACTGGGCCAAATATGGGTGGTAAATCGACCTATATGCGTCAAACCGCGTTAATTGTGTTGATGGCGCATATCGGCAGCTATGTACCAGCAAGCGCAGCTACCATCGGAATTGTCGATCGTATTTTTACTCGCATTGGCGCCAGTGATGACCTTGCCTCTGGGCGCTCAACCTTTATGGTTGAAATGACCGAAACTGCAACCATTTTAAACAATGCAACCGCCCAATCATTGGTGCTAATGGACGAAATTGGTCGTGGTACTAGCACCTATGACGGTTTATCACTCGCTTATGCGACAGCGGATTATCTCGCCAGCAAAATTGCAGCAAAAACACTGTTTGCTACTCATTATTTTGAGTTAACCGAATTGGCTGAGCAACAAGCAGGCCTTGTTAATGTGCATTTGGATGCCGTTGAACATAACGATACCATTGCCTTCAAACACACAGTAATGGAAGGAGCTGCAAGTAAGAGTTTTGGTTTACAGGTAGCAAGTCTTGCCGGCGTGCCAAAAGCGGTGATTAAGTTGGCGAAACAGAAACTCGCTTTGTTAGAGCAACATCAGAGCGTCGTTGGCGATAAGCCTGTTCATGTTACAGCGCCTGTACAGCAGAGCTTAATGCTTGCTAATGGGCCTTCTGAGGTTGAAGCGCTACTTGCTGATATGGATCCCGATGATATGACACCAAAGCAAGCTCATGCTTTGCTATATCAACTTAAGTCTATGCTATAGAAAGTAAAAAGCGGCTAAATGCCGCTTTTTTAATGTTCTCTCACAATTAGAACTTGTGGTTATACTGAAGACCAAAGATCATCGCATGGCCTTTAGAGCGATAGCCCCACTCACTGAATCTGTCAGCTTCAGTGAAAGTTTGTGTTTTACCTCTTAAAACACTGATCCCAAAATCTACAGTTGCTTGGTTAGCAAGTGTATACTCCGCACCAAATGAGTACCAAGTACGGTCTGTATCAGGAATTGAGATAGATAGATGGTTTTCATCCGCTGGTGACTCATCATACGCCATACCTGCACGTAGTTTCACCGCATTACTAAGCTGATAGTCAGCGCCAACTGCAAAACGTAATGAATTAGAGAAATTCTCTTCTTTAGTGAATACTGAACCTGCGTTACCAACTACAGCTTCAAGTTCATCAAAACTATTCCAGCCGGTCCAAAGTACGCTGTAGTGTAGTGAGGTTTCTTGGTTTAGTTTATGAGAACCTGAGATCTCAGCAATCGCAGGTAACGTTACATCTACTGAACCTGGTAGTGACGCGCCATTCAAGCCGCCAATCGCTGCTGGTAAGTCGTTGCTAAAGTGGCCATCAAATGTGATATCTGTTTCACTACGGTAATGGAAGCCGATTAGGTTGTTTTCATCAATTTGATAAGCAACGCCTAGGTTCCAACCAAAGCCATAATCGTCACCTTCTAAATGTACCGCTTGAGTACTTGCTGGCAAACCTGTCGTTGTCGCGCCAAGGTTACGGACGATTTTAGCATCAGCATAAACTTCATTAATACCAAACGCTACGCTCCATTGCTCATCAATTTGGTAAGCAGCAGAAATACCTAAGTTAACGGTCTTAATTTCAGTTTCACCCGCGATTTGGCCAGCAACATAATCCTTATCGAATTCTGTAGATAGGCCAAACTGTGAATAGATACCTGCACCAATCGACCATTGGTCATTATATTTGTGTGTTGCATAAATAGCAGGAATAATAGCACTTGGCGCGATGCTGTTGTCATTTAACGCTGCTGCAGGGATACCATTGCTAGTACCTGTTCCCGTCAGGCTTACGTCCGGTTGAACATACATAGCTGCTACTGATAATTGCGTGCCTGATAGCTTACCCATCAATGCTGGGTTACGTGCAACCACTGACGCATCGTCGGCTGCAGATGCTTCACCCGCATAAGCACGACCAAGGCCAGATACGTTTTGTTCCGCAAGTTGGAAGGCGGCAGCTAGTGCTTGTGATGACGATAAAATCGCACCTGATGCGATAAGACCTAATAATACTTTGTTCATACTCTAATCCCCTGTGAACTAACCATTTCCTGAGTAATGGTTAAAAAAACCAATTCGAGTAACACTGCGTAGCCTCACTTTGACCTTGCTCACCTAGCCAATATCCAGCTATGCCACACACCCACCAAATTGGCAGAATAATAAATTCATGACACCCTACCTAAAAGTGGAGTAGAAATCTCCTTTTTTGCGACTTTTCGTTGATTAAGTGAACATATAACGAACAAATTACGCACTTTATAAACTCATCGGATGAGATGAATTATCAAATGATAATAATTACCAATATCATTGACGTGCCTTCATCCCTTATATACACTCTTCAATCTGAGTATGAGTCATTCTGTGTGCTAATCGTGCCAAGGAGAACAACATGTCGATAGCATTAATCGTTTGCGCATTGGTATTTTGCGGTCTCAGCGTATATTGCCTGTGTAAAGCAAACTACTGTGCCTGTCGTCACGCGGGAGAGTGTGATAACCCGGTCAGTCAGTACTGGCTAGGAGCTATTGTCGCAGCGTTGCTATCACTGCTGCTAAGCTGTGCGGCGTTACATTCTGAAAAGGGAACATTACTGTGGATACTAATGATGGCGAGCTGTATGACTGGCGCAATGCTCTCTGCTAGATGGCAAAATCTCAAAAGACGCTGTAAAAACGCTTTCTTTCCAGTCGCGCAATCCAAACCTTAAATCAATAATTGATCTCTTAGCAGTCGTGAGAGGTTAATTTGATAATCAAGCGGCCTAACACTTGCGATCACTTTGATGTCTGACTCACTTAAATCCAAATCTTTTGCCGTAACATGGTGGAGATGTTTGGTATTGTAAAACACACGTACAAGAGGCGCGGTTGGTGCGTGCTTATTGCCTTCGAGTACCAATCCTAATCGCTCGTTGGTCAGTTTAACAATAGTCCCTACGGGGTGAACCCCCATACACTTAATAAAACGCTGCACTAAAATAGGATCAAATTGCTTTTTACTCGACAGCAAAAAGCGTAATGCATTAATAGGCTCATCAGCCTCTTTGTGGTGCTGATCTGAGGTTATGGCGTCGTATACATCCACAATCGCCATCATTCTAGCCGCGGTGCTGAGTGCGTCGTCTTTAATCCCTCTGGGATAACCTGTACCATCTAAGCGTTCATGATGGTTGATGATCATGTCCAGCATAATAGGCGTGATCCCAGACTCACCTTTACTCAACCCCAACGACTGTGCCACATGTTTTTTGACCGCACGATACTCAAGATCGGTAAAATTACCCGGCTTATTGATCAGCCCCTGCGGTAACTTAGCGTGACCAATGTCATGTAACATCGCCCCCATGGCTAACTGTTCAATAATGTGATGTTGCAAACCGAGATGCTTGGCAAATACGGTGATCAGAATTGCGCAATTGGTCATATGACGCCAATTGTAGGCATCTTTGTCTTTGATCCGAGTTAAAATCGCCATCGCATTTGAATTACGAAGTACCGAATCTACGATGTCTTTACTTACCTCATTGATGAGGCTCATATCGACCTTCAAACCCGATGTAACATCTCCATAGAGGCTTTGGATCTGACGGTTATTTTTTTCAAACTTTTGCATCGCAACCGCAAATTCTTGCTGCAAAGTTTGTTCTTTACTCACCGTTTTGGTTTTGGGTTTTGGCTTGCTGCGAGCGGTGGAAAGGCTACCATCCATGCCATTTTTGGCGACAGGTTCTTCAGGGGCTTGTGGCGCTTCAGTGACCGGTTCTGCTGACGGCTGATATTTCTGTGGTACAGGAATATCACTCTGCGTAAAGTCTATGGTGAGCTCCAGTACCCCTTTATCAATCAGCTTTTGAATGATGGCTTCATCTCTGACCATTCCCCGAGATTTGATCTTAATGCCCGCGTCAGACTTATGCTTGTGAACATTATCCACAAACATTCCTGGTCTAAGATCTTCAATGGGAAGGACAATCTGCATGAATCGCTTACACTACGTAGTTAGCCAATGAATATTAATACCATTGAATGAGGTGAAACACCATCTATTCAGATTAAATTCACACAAAGGTATGGTGAAATTACAACCGCTCAGAAACGCTTGTTATACCAGTTTACTTAATTAAGGGGTTTAATTTGAGGTATTTATGAAGTGTTGCAGGAGGGGAAACCCAACACCGTATACATGCTGGGTTTTATACGATTGCTATTCTTGGAAATAAGTTCCCCAGCCGTCGTATTCAACGCCAGCGTCTAATGCAACCTTTTCTAACTTGTCTACGTCTTCCATGATAACGTCGGTATCCAGTTCGGCTTCTACAACAACATCAAAGCCCCAAATTTTGCCGCCGTCTTCGAGCTCAAGCTCTGCAGGCTCTTCAACATCATAGCCCAATTTAAATGCCGCTAATGCTGCTGCTTCCAGCTTGTCAAAATCCTCACTTACAAAGTGATGTTCTACTTCATAAAGCGTTTCAGGGTTTGAGCCGTCTTCTAGCAATGAAGAAACAATGTCTTCACTTATCTCACGCCAGTTTTCCATTATTTTAATCTCGCTTTTGCATCTAGTTCAGCTATTCTTTGAGCCATTTTAGCATGGATCTGAGCAGCGTGATCCCTTGCTGGCACTTCTGGGTCTAAATATTCTGGCTCTAGTATGTCGATATAGACCTTACCATTATTCCAACGATTGAGCTTTATCTGCTCATGCGTTGAACTCATACATACTGGAATGATAGGCACATTGGCACTCATCGCAGTGTGAAATGCCCCGGTTTTAAATGGTAACAAACCGCGGCCATAGCTTCTGGTTCCTTCAGGGAACATCCAAACCGATAGTTTTGACTCGGTGATTTTTTTTGCTGATTTGGTCAGTGTACCTAAGGCTTTAGAACGATTAGCTCTATCAATCAAAATGTTGCCAGATAGCCAATACATTTGCCCAAAGAACGGGATCCACTTTAAGCTTTTTTTCCCCATGCTGACGGTGTTTTTTGGCACCACGGCCGGCAGCGTAAAGAGATCATAATTATTTTGGTGATTTGCAACATACATCGCGGGGACAACATGCTTGGCATTTTCATGCTGTGTAATAACCAACTCAACGCCTATCAACTTTGACATATAGCCATACCATTTGGCTATCGTGTGCACATTGTTAGCATGAAAAGGGCGCACAATACACAATAACAATCCGCAAATACCACTAACAATGATAAACACTGCTAATAAGAGAATTCGTATAATGGCAATCAATTTAACCACTCCAGAATTAAAATCTCGCGCATTATAGTAAAATAAGCGAACACTTGTAAGCTCAAAATGATGATAGTTTTGAGATTGCCAGATGAGTCTCTAGGTATGAGAGTTAAGGTGCTGATCTGTTTATAGAAAATAAAAATGCCGCTGAGTAGCGGCATTTGACACACGATTTATCATTTTTGCAAAATTTAGCTCATTGCGTTTTGCAGCTTTTTCATTGCTGACTTTTCTAGCTGGCGTACACGCTCAGCCGACACGCTGTATTTCTCAGCTAAATCTTGTAGCGTTGCCTTTTCGTCAGCAAGCCAACGTGCACTTACGATATCTTGAGAACGCTCATCAAGCGTTTTCAGTGCTGCAAATAGGCGGTTATGTGACTGCTCTTGCCACTGCTCTTGCTCAACTTCTTCGGCAAGGTCACTACTAGTGTCTGTTAAATACTGTACTGGAGAGAAGTTACCCGCTTGGCTTTCGTCATCATCAGCAGATAGGTCAAAGCCCATATCTTGGCCTGCCATACGAGATTCCATCTCGCGAACTTCTTTCTCACTTACACCAAGCTCGTTTGCAACCGTTGTCACTTCGTCTTGGTTAAACCAACCTAAACGCTTTTTATTTTTGCGCAGATTGAAGAATAATTTACGCTGCGCTTTTGTCGTCGCAACTTTAACAATACGCCAATTCTTTAATACATATTCATGGATTTCTGCTTTAATCCAATGTACCGCAAAAGAAACAAGACGCACACCCACGCTTGGGTCAAAACGCTTAACTGCTTTCATCAATCCAATATTACCTTCTTGGATCAAGTCAGCCTGAGGTAGGCCATAGCCCGAATAACTTTTTGCGATGTGAGCAACGAATCTCAAATGAGACATAATGAGTTGCTTAGCCGCGTTAAGATCCCCTTCTTCCTGAAGACGTGTCGCAAGTTTTTTCTCTTCCTCAGCGCCAAGCATAGGTATTGTGCTTACAGATTGAAGGTAACCTTCAACACTTGCGCTTTGCTGCCCAGTTAGTGCTAATGCGTATAAATCTTTAGTCATGTTTCACCTCAGTGATAAACCGTTTCGTGTATATTTAGCACTCTAACATCTAGAGTGCTAAATGCAATCTACTTTATCTGATTTTTAAAATCAACCTTTTTAGAAGAACTTCAAAAATAAAATGTAACCTACTGAATAATATTGAAAATATTGAATTAACTAGGCTTCTTTTTACGATATTATTTTTTTATGACAGTGCTAAATTTAATTAGTTCTGATTGTTTGAGTGCTAAAATCTGATAGTAATTGGCAATCGACTGCTACACTTTAGCAGTCGATTGGTGTTTGTAGCGTTAAATCATACCTTTTCAGGTTCAATCTCTTTGATATAACGGTGTACAGAAAGAAAAGAGCCTACAAACCCTAAGGTAATCGCAGTGCCAAGTAGCACTAAAAGTTCATTCCCTGCCATTCCCTGAAGCACAAAGTTGCTTTGATATACCCCAACAACCGTAGATACGGCTGACTCCAGCCACCACAACATAAGAGCTACACAGATAAAGGCAACCAAACCACCTACTATGCCATACCATACACCAGTCCAAAGAAACGGAGCCTGAATAAAGGTATTGGTCGCCCCCACCAGTTTTAGCACTTGGATTTCTTCTTTCTTGTCCATGATGGATAAGCGTATGGTATTTCCAATAATCAAGATAACGGCGCTAAGCAATAGAAACCCCACGGTGATCACACTTTCTTTTAGTAACCCCAGTAGTGCATTTAGGCGCTCTAGCCATTCAATATCCAGCTTACCAAACTCGACCTCGCGCTCTTTTTCAAGTTTAGTGAGAAGCTCTGTTGCAGCTTGTGGTTTTCTAAAACGACTAACAGGCGTTACCAGCACAACATTAGGCAGCGGGTTTTCTTCTAAATAGTTAAGCGCCTGACCAAAGCCAGACATAGACTTAAATTCATCCAAAGCTTGGCTTTTACTTATCAGTACTACTTTTTCTATTTCTGGATAGAGTGCAAGCCGCTTCACCAAGGTTTGTGTCTGTGCTTCTGTCATTTCATCTTTAACGAACAATGATATTTCAGATGCCTCTTTAAACCCGCTACTTACCTGCTGTACATTTTTCACTACCACATAAAGCGTCGCGGGCAATGTCAGGCTGAGTCCCAAAACTAGAATAGTCATTAAAGAGGCCATTGGCGTACGCCACATTTCCCCAAGACTCTGTACACCTTGACGAATAATCATCAAACAAAAAAAGTAAAAATGATGAAATACCGACTTTTTACTCTGTTCAGCCTGATTTCCTCGTCCTTTAAACAGCAAACTCATAACGTGTCCTCCGCTAGCGGATCTTGTAGCATGCGTCCTTGATTAAGCGTGAAGCTACGGTATTTCATGCGTGCTATTAACCCCAAATCATGAGTCGCGATAAGAACGGATGTACCACGGCGATTAAATTCTTCAAATAGGTTCAGAATTTCCATCGATAGTTCTGGGTCTAAGTTTCCCGTAGGTTCGTCTGCAAGCAGCAAAGGCGGTGAGTTAACAATCGCTCTTGCTATGCCAACACGTTGCTGTTCACCTCCAGATAACACACTCGGATGGCACTTTGCTTTATCAAGCAAACCCACCTTGTCCAGAGCGGCATGTACTCTTTTGGTGATCTGTTTATGGTGAGTACCTTCAATAACTAAAGGTAGTGCGACGTTATCAAATACGCTGTAACGTTCGAGTAGGCGGTGGTTTTGAAAAATAATCCCAATATCTCGGCGAACAAAAGGAACCTGCCGGTTAGATACCGTATTGAGATCGACACCATTAATGTAGACACGGCCTGCTGATGGCCTTTCCATCACGCTAACCAACTTTAATAATGTACTTTTACCAGCGCCACTGTGGCCGGTTAAAAATGCGAGTTCTCCATTTGCAAGTTCAAAGCTCACTTTTTCCAGCGCTTTGTGCCCACCAGGATAAGTTTTGCTCACTTGCTCAAATTTAATCATGTTGGCCTCTTATACTTATTTTAACCATGACACTCAGTCCGTGGCATTGTAGCAATTCGGCAATCGAATAAAGCGGGCAAATTTGCCCGCTTTATTGCAACTGATGTCTCTATTTATTCTTGACTGAACAATGCCTCGATAAAATCATCACTCTTAAAGGTGCGTAAGTCATCAATGCCTTCACCTACACCTATATATCGAATTGGCACCTTAAACTGATCCGCCACAGCAAAGATAACCCCACCTTTGGCTGTACCATCAAGCTTAGTTAACGTGATACCAGTTAAGCCAACTGCTTGATTAAACAGTTTTACCTGACTAATCGCATTCTGACCAGTTCCGGCATCAATCGTCAACATCACTTCATGTGGCGCGTCTGGGTCTAACTTTTTCATTACTCGAGCAATCTTCTCAAGCTCTTGCATTAGGTTATCTTTATTTTGTAATCGACCCGCTGTATCCGCTATTAATACATCGATATTTCTCGCTTTAGCGGCTTGGAAGGCATCAAATACCACCGACGCAGAATCAGCACCTGTGTGCTGGGCAACAACAGGGATACTATTTCTTTCACCCCATACCTGCAACTGCTCTACCGCAGCCGCGCGGAAAGTATCGCCAGCCGCCAACATGACGGATTTACCTTCGCTTTGAAACTGTTTGGCAAGCTTACCGATTGTCGTCGTTTTACCAACGCCATTTACGCCGACCATTAAGATAACGAAAGGTTTCTTGTCGGCAGGGATCTCAAGCGGTTGCTCTGCCGTTTTTAAGATCTCTGACATTTCTTTTTTCATTAGGTCATATAAAGCTTCACCGTCTTTTAACTGCTTTCTATCAGCAGCATCAGTCAGGTTATCTATCAGCTTCATTGTGGTTTCAACACCAATATCAGCCGTTAGCAATTGCGTTTCTAGATCTTCGAACAGCTCATCATCGATTTTTTTGCCTTTGAATACCGAAGCAAAGCCTGAGCCGATATTGGCCTTGGTTTTCAACAAGCCTTTTTTAAGGCGGGAGAAGAAACCTTCTTTTTTCGGCTTTTCTTGTTCTTGAGCTAATTGAGCCTGACGTTCTGCTTCTTCACGTTCAGCTTGTTCTTTAGCTAACTGTGCCTGACGTTCGGCTTCTTCACGCTCAGCTTGTTCTTTCGCTAATTGCGCCTGACGTTCTGCTTCTTCACGCTCGACTTGCTCTTTTGCTAATTGTGCCTGACGTTCTGCTTCTTCACGCTCGGCTTGCTCTTTTGCTAATTGAGCCTGACGTTCCGCTTCTTCACGCTCAGCTTGTTCTTTCGCTAATTGTGCCTGACGTTCTGCCTCTTCACGCTCGGCTTGTTCTTGAGCTAATTTTGCTTGACGTTCTGCTTCCTCACGCTCAGCTTGTTCTTTCGCTAATTGCGCCTGACGTTCTGCTTCCTCACGCTCAGCTTGCTCTTTTGCTAATTGAGCCTGACGTTCTGCTTCTTCACGCTCGGCTTTCTCTTTTGCTAATTGTGCCTGACGTTCTGCTTCCTCACGCTCAGCTTGTTCTTTCGCTAATTGCGCCTGACGTTCTGCCTCTTCACGCTCGGCTTGTTCTTGAGCTAATTGTGCCTGACGCTCAGCCTCTTCACGCTCGGCTTGTTCTTTCGCTAATTGTGCCTGACGTTCCGCTTCTTCACGCTCGGCTTGTTCTTTCGCTAATTGTGCCTGACGTTCCGCTTCTTCACGCTCGGCTTGTTCTTTCGCTAATTGTGCCTGACGTTCTGCTTCCTCACGCTCAGCTTGCTCTTTTGCTAATTGTGCCTGACGTTCCGCTTCTTCACGCTCGGCTTGCTCTTTTGATAACTGTGCCTGGCGTTCTGCTTCTTCATGCTCAGCTTGCTCTTTGGCTAACTGTTCTTGGCGTGCTGCTTCCTCACGCTCAGCTTGTTCTTTCGCTAATTGCGCCTGACGTTCTGCTTCTTCACGCTCAGCTTGCTCTTTGGCTAACTGTTCTTGGCGTGCTGCTTCCTCACGCTCAGCTTGTTCTTTTGCTAATTGTTCCTGACGTTCTGCCTCTTCACGCTCAGCTTGCTCTTTCGCTAACTGTTCTTGGCGTGCTGCTTCCTCACGCTCAGCTTGTTCTTTTGCTAATTGTGCCTGACGTTCTGCCTCTTCACGCTCAGCTTGCTCTTTCGCTAACTGTTCTTGGCGTGCCGCTTCCTCACGCTCAGCTTGTTCTTTTGCTAACTGTTCTTGGTGTTCAGCTTCTTGTTGCTCTTTATCGGATTTACCAAAGCCCAACCAAGATAAAAATTTGTTTTTCTTTCCCATATTCACTTATGACCGTGTTAGATAAATTGCATAAACCCAAAGCAAAATGTTGATGATCTTGCTACCATACTCGAAAACGCCAATCCGCATCAGCTTATTGCTTTTACTTGGATTGATATCACACTTAATTTTGGGCTCGAAAGGCAAGCCGAGGATGGCAACCTTAGTGCTTAGACAAAATTGCGTGCAAGTGTACCATGTTCCGTAAGGATGAAAAATCCTGACACCAAGAACCTTTAATAAAGAAGCAAATTACGTCGCTATGAGAAAATCTAAGCCTAAGTCAAATACCAAACAGTCTGGTTTCATCCGCCTGATCAGTGGTAAGCATAAAGGTCGCAAGTTACCAGTTCATGATGTTGTGGGATTAAGACCAACAACAGATAGAATGAAAGAAACCGTTTTTAATTGGCTCATGCAGGACGTAAGAGACGCAAAAGTACTCGATTGCTTTGCCGGTGCTGGCAGTCTAGGATTTGAGGCGATTTCACGCTTTGCAGCAAGCGGAACCTTTATCGAACTGGATAAAACCGCGGCGACGCAGCTTAGCAATAATGCAACTTTACTCAAACTGGATAACGTTGAAATCATTAATACCGACGCGTTAACCATGCTGGCAAATAACCTTAAGCAACAACAATATGACTTGGTTTTTATTGACCCACCCTTTCGCAAAGGGCTTGTGACTCCTTGTTGTGACTTACTTGAGTCACAATCTTGGCTCAGCGAAGACGCACTCATCTATGTTGAATTTGAACAAGAGGCACAACCTGACACACCAGAAAATTGGCAAGTGATTAAAGAAAAGCATGCAGGACAAGTGATCTGCCGCCTTTATCAACGCTGAAATTCCCTCATAAAGAATGAAAAAACAGCCGTTAGCGTATGACATGACAGGGCTGGTGTTTTTAGCTATAATTTAGGCTTTACATGCGGTCTTGCTTCAGATTACAATACCGCACCATTTTTGAACCAATTGGCTAGTTTTTAGCCAGATAGAGCTAAGCTCATTAATTAGGTAGGTGAATTTTTAATGCCAGTAATTAAAGTAAGAGAAAACGAGCCGTTTGACGTTGCACTACGTCGTTTCAAACGTTCATGTGAAAAAGCAGGTATCCTTTCTGAAGTTCGTCGTCGCGAGCACTACGAGAAGCCAACTGCTGAGCGTAAGCGCAAAAAAGCTGCAGCGGTTAAGCGTCACATGAAGAAGCTTTCTCGCGAAAACGCACGTCGCGTTAAATTATACTAATCAGTATTGGTCTTGTATCAATGAGCTTATTAGTTACGCTAAAAGACGCGCAAAAAGAAGCGATGAAAGCCAAAGAGAAACTTCGTCTTGGCGCGATTCGTGCGGTACTTGCTGAAATTAAACAGCGAGAAATCGACAACCAAACTACACTAGACGACGCAGGCATTACTGCGGTTTTAGTTAAGTTGGTTAAGCAGCGTCGCGATTCTTATACCCAGTATAAAGATGCAGGGCGTGAAGACTTAGCTGATATCGAAGCTAACGAAATTAGCGTACTTGAGACATTCCTTCCTAAGCCACTTAGCGAAGATGAAATTGTCGAGCTAATTGATGCCGTGATTGCACAAACTGGTGCGTCAGGCATGCAAGACATGGGCAAAGTAATGGGTGCGATTAAAGCAGAAGCTGAAGGTCGCGCTGATATGGGTAAAGTCTCTGGTTTAATTAAGCAAAGACTTACCGCTTAAGCCCACATACAATTGTATGATTGATAAGTGAACCGAGCCTAGTGCTCGGTTTCTTCGTTTTAGGCGTCATGTGTACCAATGCAGTACTGATAAAATATCTCACTTGAATTAAGTTGATTTTTTCTCGTTGCTACTTGATATAATGCGCTCACTCACTAGTACAACTTCGGAACATAAATGAAAGGCAAAATCCCTAGACAGTTTATTGATGACTTGCTCGCAAGAGCGGACATTGTCGAGCTCATAGACGGTCGTGTGGGATTGAAAAAGGCAGGAAAAGACTATCAAGCCTGCTGTCCATTTCACAATGAGAAAACACCTTCATTTACCGTGTCACGTGATAAACAGTTTTACCATTGCTTCGGCTGTGGTGCTAATGGCAACGCGATATCCTTCTTAATGGAATACGATAAGCTTGAGTTTGTCGATGCTATTGAAGAATTAGCCGCCCTATTAAACTTAGAAGTACCACGCGAAAATGCCCCGCAAGGGCCACAGCGTTCAATGGAAGAAAAAAAGTCTGACTATGACTTAATGCTCCAAGCCGCTAAGTTTTATCAGCACCAGTTAAAACACCATAGCAATGCCACTCAAGTAATTGACTACGTAAAAGGGCGCGGACTGAGTGGCGAAACTGTCCAAAAGTTTATGATTGGTTATGCACCACCTGAGTGGGAGTCATTGTGTAATCAAATAGCCCGCAAGCCTGAGCACAAACAACAGCTGCTCGATTTGAAATTAGCATCAGAAAAGTCAGCTGGCCGTCAATTTGACTTCTTCCGCGATCGCTTGATGTTCCCTATTCGTGATAAACGCGGTCGTGTCATCGCATTTGGCGGAAGGATAATGGGTGCAGATCAAGGCCCAAAATATCTAAACTCGCCTGAAACACGCATTTTCCATAAAAGTTTCGAGCTTTATGGTTTTTATGAAGCTAAACAGGCCCATAAGCAATTAGATAAAGTCTTGATTGTGGAAGGCTATATGGACGTCGTTGCCTTAGCAGAAAAAGGCATTGATTACGCCGTTGCCGCATTAGGCACTGCAACCACAGCTGAACACATGCAAACTTTGTTTCGTAATACCGACAGAGTGATCTGCTGCTACGACGGTGATAGAGCTGGCCGCGATGCAGCTTGGCGTGCACTTGACCATGCTTTACCTAACTTAAAAGACGGTAAGTCTCTACAGTTTGTCTTTTTACCTGATGGTGAAGATCCAGACTCATTGGTACAGCAAGAAGGCAAAGATGCCTTTGAAGCACGGCTGGAAACAGCAAGCGATTACACGCAAGTATTGTTTACCAAATTACGTGAGCAATGCGATCTTACAAATGATGCAGGCAAATCCAAGCTGCTTACCGATGCCATTCCACTGATCAGCAAAATACCCAGTGACTACTACCAAGAGAGTTTGTTAACCACCTTAGCCAGGTTAATTGGTCGTACTCGTGAGCAGCTTAGTGCTAAATTAGCAAGTAACAAACAGCAAAATAAAATTGAGCGCCAATTTAAAGTCACGCCGATGCGTCGAGCGATTGGCTTACTGCTCCAACATCCACAGCTTGCGCAAACGGTTGAGTATATGCCTGAACTCGGTGAAATGGCGATCCCTGGTATTCAACTGCTGCTGAGCTTACAAATGTTATGTCACGATAACCCGCAAATAAACACAGCACAGTTACTTGAACATTATCGCGACCAAGCTGAATTCGATGCCTTGAAAAAGCTTGCGGTGTGGCAACATGGCGTTGCTGAAGATAGGCTAGAAGACGAATTTAAAAATACTTTTCAATTTATTGAAGATCAGTGTTTAAATTATCGCCTAGAGACCCTATTAATAAAGGAGAAAACCGAAGGCCTAACAAATGATGAGCGGCTAGAATGCGCACTCCTTACCCAAGCGCTTAAACAGTAGAAGTTCTAGTCAATAGCAATTTTCGGTGCTATAATGTTCTATTCACTGCGTCATCAAAATTTAGCTGTTAAATAGCTGGCGCCTGTTGTATCAACTTTTCAGAGTGGAAGCAAATTTCTCTATGGATCAATCTCCTCAGTCACAACTCAAACTTCTGATTCAGAAAGGTAAAGAGCAAGGTTATTTAACTTTTGCAGAAGTTAACGATCATCTTCCACAAGACATCATAGACTCAGATCAGGTAGAAGATATCATCAGCATGATCAACGACATGGGTATTCAGGTCTCTGAAAATGCGCCTGATGCTGATGAGTTGATGATGCAAGAAACAACAACAGATGAGGATGCTGCGGAAGCAGCGGCTGCGGCATTAGCAACAGTAGAAAAAGAAATTGGCCGCACAACTGACCCTGTTCGTATGTATATGCGTGAAATGGGTACGGTTGAACTTCTAACTCGTGAAGGCGAAATCCAAATCGCTAAGCGTATTGAAGAAGGGATCAACCAAGTACAGATTTCTGTTGCAGAATATCCTGAAGCTATTACTTACCTGCTAGAGCAATGGGACAAGTACGAAGCAGAAGAAATGCGCCTAAGCGACATTGTTTCTGGTTTCTTTGATCCTAATGCTATCGAGGAAGACGAAGCGCCAATTTCAGCAACACACATCGGTTCTGAGCTAAGTGATGAAGACTTAGATGACGAAGATGATGATGAAGATGATGACGATGATGACTCAGAAGAAGGCGATTCAGGTCCAGATCCTGAAGAAGCTCGTGAGCATTTTGAACAACTTCGTACGCTGTACAATAAAGCGCGAGAAATTTTTGAAAGTAAAGGTCGCTCGCACCCAGATGCGAAAGCTGCAATTCAGGAAATCGGCGATCACTTCCGTACTTTCAAGTTAGTTCCTAAGCAATTCGACCGCATGGTAAACAACATGCGCGACATGATGGATAAAGTGCGTGTTCAAGAACGCATCATCATGAAACAAGCAGTTCAGATTGCTAAGGTACCGAAAAAGGTTTTCGTTAAGCACTTTGCTAACAATGAAACCGATACCGCATGGATCGATGCTGAAATTGCATCAGGTGAAAAACACTCAGCAAAACTTGCTGAAGTAAAACCTGAAATCGAGCGTTGTGTTAACAAGCTTAAAGCGTTTGAAGATAGCACAGGTCTTAGCATTGAGCGTATTAAAGACATCAACCGTCGCATGAGTATTGGTGAAGCAAAAGCTCGCCGTGCGAAGAAAGAAATGGTTGAAGCGAACTTACGTCTTGTAATTTCAATCGCTAAAAAGTATACCAACCGTGGTCTGCAGTTCTTGGATCTGATCCAAGAAGGTAACATCGGTCTGATGAAAGCGGTTGATAAATTTGAATACCGTCGTGGTTATAAGTTTTCAACATACGCAACTTGGTGGATCCGTCAGGCGATTACTCGCTCAATTGCGGATCAGGCAAGAACTATCCGTATTCCAGTACATATGATTGAAACAATCAACAAGCTGAATCGTATTTCTCGTCAAATGCTGCAGGAAATGGGCCGTGAGCCAAGTCCTGAAGAATTGGCAGAACGTATGATGATGCCTGAAGACAAGATCCGCAAAGTGTTAAAAATCGCCAAAGAGCCGATCTCAATGGAGACGCCTATTGGTGATGATGAAGATTCACATCTTGGTGACTTTATCGAAGACACTACTATCGAGTCGCCGATTGATTCAGCAACGATGGAAAGTCTTCGTGGCGCGACCAACGAAGTGCTGGCAGGTCTTACCGCTCGTGAGGCTAAAGTACTACGTATGCGTTTCGGTATCGATATGAATACAGACCACACATTAGAGGAAGTGGGTAAACAGTTTGATGTAACACGTGAGCGTATTCGTCAGATTGAAGCTAAAGCGCTACGTAAGCTGCGCCACCCTTCTCGCTCAGATCTATTAAAGAGCTTTTTAGACGTTAAGGGCTAAAAAGTAGCAAATAAGATTAAGGCCGCTATTCAGCGGCCTTTTTTATATTAATTGGATTAAATAGGTATACACACATGGCTTGGATCCAAATCCGAATTTATTCAGATAAAGCCGATGCCGATACTTTAAGCGATATGCTTATGGATGTCGGTTGTCCGTCTGTCACATTCATGGATAGTAAAAACAATCCCGTTTACGAACCAAAACCTGGCGAAGTCATCTTATGGCCTGAGACAACGGTGATCGGTTTATTTGAAGCGAACCATGATATGCAAGCAGTCGTTGACTTTGTCCAGTCACAATATGACAAGCCGTTAAACTACAAGCTTGAACAGCTAGAAGACAAAGACTGGGAACGCGAGTGGATGGATAATTTCCACCCAATTAAGTTTGGCGAGAGATTATGGATTTGCCCAAGCTGGCGCGATGTGCCAGATCCCAATGCCGTCAATGTGTTACTAGATCCAGGCCTTGCATTTGGTACTGGTACTCATGCGACAACCGCACTTTGCCTGCAATGGCTAGAACAACAAGACCTCAGTGGCAAAACGGTCGTTGATTTTGGCTGTGGCTCTGGGATCTTAGGCATTGCAGCAATCAAATTAGGCGCTGAGCGTGTGATTGGTATTGATATCGATCCACAAGCGCTGATCGCAAGCCGCGATAATGCCGAGCGTAATGGCGTCGCAGATAAACTAGAAGTGTATTTACCTGAAAACCAGCCGCAATTCAGTGCTGATATCGTTGTTGCTAATATTCTTGCACAGCCGCTGAGAGAGCTACACGAAATCATTCTCGGCTTCTTGGGCGACAAAGGCGCCATCGCTATGTCTGGTATTTTAGAAGAGCAAGCGCAATCCGTTGCGGATGTTTACGCACCATTTTTAAAGCTAGACAACATTGCCCAACAGGGTGAATGGACGCGCGTCAGCGGTGTGAAAAAATAAGGCTGCTAACGTAACGCTGACAAAAGTATCAGCGAGTCAATGAAAGTTAGTAAGTTTTAACTGGTAAAGCCTGTAATTAACAGGCTTTACGCATTTTTCACAGCTTAAATTTTCGGCTCAAATTGTACCTTTAAAATTGTTTTTGCATAAATTTCGTGCAAATTATCTGGGCTCTCAGGTTGTTATCAAATGTCAACCCATAAAGTTCAAAAAAAAAGCAATTATGTTCAATTTATAACCTTTGATTTTTGCGAAAAAAACCGTAAACTTAGCGCCCCTTGAGGTAAGGCGGATTAAACTGTAGTGCGTATTGGTCCATACCAACTTGAAAACAATCTTATCGTAGCACCAATGGCTGGGATCACCGACAGACCGTTTCGACAACTGTGTCGACGTCTAGGTGCTGGGCTTGCGGTATCAGAAATGTTGTCTTCAAATCCAAAAGTGTGGAAAACCGATAAGTCGCAAAATCGCATGGATCACAGCGGTGAATCGGGCATTCGCTCGGTACAAATCGCAGGAGCAGATCCTGAGTTGATGGCGCAAGCAGCACAATTTAATGTCGCAAACGGTGCGCAGATCATAGATATCAATATGGGCTGCCCCGCTAAGAAAGTGAACAAGAAGCTTGCAGGCTCAGCATTGTTGCAATATCCAGAGTTGGTTGACGAAATCGTAACCGCTGTGGTTGCTGCCGTTGACGTACCTGTGTCGTTAAAAATCCGTACAGGATGGGACACAGACAATCGTAACGGTGTTGAGATTGCTCGCATAGCTGAACGTCGAGGCATTGCTTCGCTAGCCGTGCATGGCCGTACAAGAGCATGTATGTATAAAGGCGAAGCTGAATATGCCACGATCAGAGAAATTAAACGTTCAGTATCTATTCCTGTGGTAGCAAACGGTGACATTACGTCTCCTGAAAAAGCGAAGCAGGTGCTGGAATACACGGGCGCAGATGCCATTATGATTGGTCGAGCCGCCCAAGGTCGTCCTTGGATTTTCCGAGAAATAGACCACTATTTGCGAACCGGTGAACATTTGCCAGAACCTGAAATAGCAGAGGTTCGAGCAATATTGATGGAGCACTTAGTAAACCTTCATCAATTCTATGGTGAGCCAATGGGAGCGCGCATCGCACGCAAGCATGTATCTTGGTATTTGCAGGCCCATGACCAAGAAGGTCAATTTAGGCGAGTATTCAATGCCTTGGAGACGCCAGAAGCGCAAATCGAGGCATTAGAAGACTATTTTGAAACATTAGGGTGAATGAATTTATTCATCCTTCAGGCTAACTAAGAAAGAGACATAACGATGTTCGAACAAAATGTGACTTCTCCATTTATTACTAACGCTCATGTTCAGTCACAAGAGAAACCGCAACCTTTGCGCGATGCAGTTAAAAAAGCTGTACATCACTACCTAAAGCAGCTTAATGGTCAAGACGTACAAGACGTTTATGAGTTAGTTCTTTCTGAGCTTGAAGCGCCTCTACTAGAAGAGGTTATGACTTATACTCGTGGTAACCAGACTCGTGCAGCGATCCTTTTAGGTATCAACCGTGGCACACTTCGCAAGAAGCTAAAAAAATACGGCATGAACTAAGCACTGCTGGTAAAATTTAGTTGATAAAAAAGCACCTTCGGGTGCTTTTTTATTGTTTAAAATTCAGCAGCTAGCGGACATTTATCCTTTTCATATCGCACTTTTCTCATGTTTATCTCGCCTTTTAACATCGTCATCTTAACAATAATGCGCTAAAATACCGGCTTTCTAAGCTAGCCCTTAACTAATCATTGAGGAAACCTGAACCATCATGGATATACATCGTCCAATTCGTCGCGCCCTACTAAGCGTGTCAGATAAAACCGGTATCGTTGAATTCGCCACAGCACTTGCAGCTCAAGGCGTAGAAATTTTATCAACTGGCGGTACTTGCAAACTACTTGCAGACAACGGCATTAAAGTAACAGAAGTATCTGATTACACTGGCCACCCAGAAATCATGGATGGTCGCGTTAAAACGCTTCACCCAAAAGTGCACGGCGGTATCTTAGGACGTCGCGGTCAAGACGAAGACGTCATGACTGAAAACAATATTTCAGCAATCGATATGGTAGTAGTCAACTTATACCCCTTCGCACAAACTGTTGCGAAAGCTGACTGTAGCCTAGAAGATGCAATAGAAAATATCGATATTGGTGGTCCAACAATGGTTCGTGCTGCGGCTAAGAACCACAAAGACGTGACCATTATTGTAAATGCGAGTGACTACAGCCGTGTTATTGAAGAAATGAAGGCGAACTCTGGCTCTACAACATACAAGACACGTTTCGACCTAGCTATTGCGGCCTACGAGCATACCGCACAGTATGACGGCATGATTGCCAACTACTTCGGTAAAATGGTTCCGGATTATACGGAAGAAGCGGCTGAGGAAACCAAATTCCCTCGCACTATCAATATGCAATTCACTAAGAAGCAAGATATGCGCTACGGTGAAAACTCGCATCAAGACGCTGCTTTCTATGTTGAAAACAACATTGAAGAAGCATCCGTCGCGACGGCTAAACAACTTCAAGGTAAGGCGCTATCTTATAACAATATCGCTGATACCGATGCAGCACTTGAGTGTGTTAAAGAATTTGATAAGCCGGCTTGTGTTATCGTAAAACACGCAAACCCTTGTGGTGTTGCTGTTGATGACAATATTCTTACCGCCTATGACCGCGCATTTAAGACCGACCCAACTTCTGCCTTCGGTGGTATCATCGCCTTTAACCGAGAGCTAGACGGCGACACGGCGGAAGCCATCGTAGCACGTCAGTTTGTTGAAGTTATCATCGCACCGAGCGTATCAGAAGAAGCCGCACAAATCGTTGCTGCGAAGCAAAATGTACGTTTACTAGAATGTGGCCAGTGGTCAAACAAAACCACAGGTACTGATATTAAGCGTGTTAATGGCGGTATCTTAGTACAAGATCGTGACCAAGGTATGGTTGGTTTGGACGACCTTAAGGTGGTTTCGAAACGTCAACCTACAGAACAAGAACTAAAAGATCTACTGTTCTGCTGGAAAGTCGCTAAATTTGTTAAGTCTAACGCGATTGTTTACGCCCGTGATGGGATGACTATTGGTGTAGGCGCAGGCCAAATGAGCCGCGTATACTCTGCAAAAATCGCGGGGATCAAAGCCGCCGATGAAAACCTAGAAGTACCAGGTTCTGTGATGGCATCTGATGCGTTCTTCCCATTCCGTGATGGCATTGACGCAGCTGCAGCTGCGGGTATTACCGCAGTTATCCAGCCGGGTGGTTCAATGCGTGATGAAGAGGTGATTGCCGCCGCTGATGAAGCAGGAATGGCAATGGTGTTTACCGGCATGCGCCACTTCCGCCATTAATCAATAAAGCGCGAAACTTATGAGTTTCGCGCTTTTTGTTTCAGCTAATTTCCAGTATTCTGGCTACAGCATAATCATAACAGAATGAAGGAAGCTAACGATGAATCTAGGTATGAAATCTCTTATCGCTGCGGCAGTATTTACCACTTTAGTGGGCTGTAACGCGACAGAATCCAACTCCAGCCAAGCTGTACCAAGCGCGATTGCAAAAGCCGTTGCTAGCGACAATCGAGCTGAGAAAAACAGAGCCCGAGACCAATATCGCCACCCAAGTGAAACGCTTGCTTTTTTTGGCATTGAGCCATCAATGACCGTGGTAGAAATTGCACCTGGTGGTGGTTGGTATAGCGAGATTTTAGCGCCGCTGGTTAAAGGTCAAGGCACCTATTATGCAGCGCACTTCCCTGCTGATTCAGATGTTGGCTACTATCAACGCTCATTAAAAGGCTACAAAGACAAAGTAGCAACCAACCCAGACTATAGTGAAGTAAAGATCACCGAATTTGCACCAGTGACACACAGTAATATTGCGCCACAAGGCAGTGCAGACGTGGTACTTACCTTCCGTAACGTGCATAACTGGTACATGGGTAAAGGGGATGAAGGTGTACTTAGCGCGTTCAACGCGTTTAATAAGGCACTGAAACCTGGTGGCATTTTAGGTGTGGTTGAACACCGTCTGCCTGAGCACCGCCAACTTGAAGATCAAAAGTCGTCAGGTTATATGAAGCAAAGTTATGTTGTTGATATCGCCAAGCAAGCTGGGTTTGAATTAGTTGCAAGCAGCGACATTAACGCCAACCCGCTAGACAGCGCCAATCATCCAAAAGGCGTCTGGACTCTGCCACCTCGCTTAGCGCTGGGTGATGAAAAAGCAGCGCAATATAAAGCGATTGGGGAAAGCGACCGCATGACCTTAAAATTCAAAAAGCTTTAATAGGAAAATTTCGCCATGAATGTACTAGTCATTGGCAGCGGTGGACGTGAGCATGCGCTTGCGTTCAAAGCCGCACAAAACCCATCTGTAAAAACAGTTTTTGTAGCACCTGGTAACGCTGGTACTGCGCTTGAGCCTAAACTCGAAAACGTGGCTATCGGCGTTGAAGATATCGATGCCTTAGTCGTCTTCGCTAAAGAAAACAATGTGCAATTAACCATTGTTGGCCCTGAAGCGCCACTGGTTATCGGTGTAGTTGACCGTTTCCGTGACGAAGGCTTAGCTATTTTTGGACCTACTCAAGCGGCAGCACAGTTGGAAGGTTCAAAGTCGTTTACTAAAGACTTTTTAGCACGTCACGATATTCCAACAGCGGCTTATCAAACGTTTGAAGAAATTGAGCCTGCGCTTGCCTACTTGAAAGCGCAAGGTGCACCTATCGTCGTTAAGGCTGATGGTCTTGCTGCTGGTAAAGGGGTCATCGTGGCAATGACCGAAGCGGAAGCAGAAGAAGCTATCCGCGATATGCTTGCGGGGAATGCTTTTGGCGAAGCGGGCAGCCGCGTGGTTATCGAAGAGTTTTTAGAAGGTGAAGAAGCCTCTTTCATCGTCATGGTTGACGGCAAAAATGTACTTCCTTTTGCCACCAGCCAAGATCACAAACGTGCATACGATGGTGATAAAGGCCCAAACACAGGAGGTATGGGTGCATACTCTCCAGCTCCTGTAGTCACGCCAGACATTCATGATCGCATCATGGCCGAAGTGATCAATCCAACGGTTGACGGTATGGCGAAAGAAGGTCACCCTTATACAGGTTTCCTATACGCTGGTTTGATGATCACTGCGGATGGCACGCCAAAAGTTATCGAGTATAACTGCCGTTTTGGTGACCCAGAAACACAACCTATCATGTTACGCCTCCAATCTGATTTAGTTGAGCTGATTGAAGCGGCAAACCGTGAAGAGCTTGATCAAACATCGATTGAATTCGATCCGCGAGCGGCTGTTGGTGTTGTGCTTGCAGCTAGTGGCTACCCTGGGAACTACCCTAAGGGTGACGCTATTTCAGGTCTTCAAGTGAACTATCCTGAAGGTGAAAAAGTGTTCCATGCTGGTACTAAGCAAGATGGCGAGCATGTAGTCACCGCTGGTGGTCGAGTATTGTGTGCGACGGCCCTTGGCCACACAGTAACCGAAGCGCAAAAACGCGCCTACTCTCTAGTGAAAGACATTCACTGGGATGGCGTAGAATACCGTACAGATATCGCATATCGCGCAATCGCACGCGAAAGCTAATTCACATTAAGCTTTGCAAGGCCAGCCCGGCGCTGGCCTTTTTCATTTTTACACACTGCGTTTCTAAGTTTGTAATGGTATCCTACCCTTTTATGAGCATTTTTAGGGGCAAAGATGCAAGTACAAGGTACACTCAGCAAGTTGAAATCAGCGCTTGTTGAACCTATTCAATATCAATTACCCGTGGGTGATAACTTAGTATCACTCAATGACTACTTTGGTAAACCTGTTACCCTGACCTTCACCGGCAACATATTTTGCAGTAGCTGTGGTAAAAAGACCAAAAAGAGCTATTCGCAAGGCCACTGTTTCGTGTGTATGAGAAAACTCGCTAGCTGCGACATGTGCATTATGAAGCCAGAGACCTGCCACTATGATCAAGGCACCTGTCGTGAACCCCAATGGGGCGAAGAGAACTGTATGATCCCGCACTATGTGTATTTGGCCAATACCTCAGGTCTTAAAGTTGGGATCACTCGTCACACGCAGATCCCAACGCGTTGGGTAGATCAAGGCGCAACGCAAGCACTGCCGATTTTTAAGGTGCAGACCCGTCACCAGTCAGGATTAGTGGAAGTGGCACTGGCTCAGTTTATTGCCGATAAGACTAACTGGCGCAATATGCTCAAAGGCATCAATCCTGAAATAGACCTCAAAGCAGAAGCCGCTAAGCTTATTCCCGAGATCCAAACAAAGCTCGACGAACTTGCTGAACTCTTTGGTGCAACCGCCATTGAAGTGCTGGACGAGGAAGTGGTTGATCTCACTTTCCCTGTAGAGCAGCACCCGAGTAAAATCAGCTCGTTCAACTTTGACAAAGACCCTGTAGTTTCAGGCGTGCTTGAGGGGATCAAAGGCCAATATCTTATTTTTGATAATGGCGTGATCAATATCCGTAAGTTTACCTCTTACGAAATCACCTTCTCTGACGAATAAAATGTATGCCAATCGTCTTCTGTAAGTGGCTTACAGAAGACGTAACCTTGAATTGTATGACAACCTAGCTTGCGCAGGTAACGTTTCTGTACAGGCTTTTCAACGCCCTCAGCTACAACTTGCAGGTTTAATGCCTTAGCCATCGCCACAATTGCCGAAACAATTTCGCTGTTGCCATATTCATCGGGCACTTTAGCAATAAAACTAGCATCTATTTTTAGGATATCGATGGGCAGTTTAGCCAAGTAACTGAGCGCAGAATACCCTGTACCAAAGTCATCAATCGCCAGTTTTACACCCAGCTCCTTGAGTTTTTTCAAGGTGTACTTAGCCTCAAGCAGATTACCGATAAAGCTATTTTCGGTAAGCTCAAGCTCAAGATACTTGCCGTCGACGTTGTGCTTCTTTAATGCCTGCGCAACACATTGATAAAGGTCGCCTTGAGTGACATGAGACGCCGAGATATTAATCGCCAAGCGCCTAATATCAACACCTGCGCGTTGCCATTTAGCCAAGTGCTGACAGGCTTTATCTATTACCCATTGATCTAAGCGAATAATAAGCCCAAGCTCCTCTGCGAGTGGAATAAATTGAGCCGGCGAGATCATCCCAAGATTTGGGTCGCGCCATCGCAGCAAACACTCAACACTGGAAATACGACTGCTAGTTAAGCACTGCAAGGGTTGAAAATGCAGTTCAAATTCATCATTTTCTAAGGCATTCTGAAAACGGCTTAGCATGGATAAGCGCTCAAATGAGCGTGCATTCATTGAAGCTTCGAATAATTGGAAGGAGTTGCGCCCTACTTCTTTGGAGCGATACATAGCAACATCGGCGTGTTTAAGCAATGTTTCCGTGTCATGACCATCTTCGGGATAAATAGCAGCCCCCATCGAGGCTGTTGCAGCCACCTGCATATCACCAAGTTGAAAAGGGCTCGATAGTGCCATCAACATTTGGTCAGCAAACTCAATGACCTCCGACATACCATTCACTTCGCTCAGAAGCACAACAAATTCGTCGCCACCAAGTCGCGCTAACGTGTCACCTTCGTTTAGAATAGACTTTATTCGCTCACTAACCTGTACCAATAACTCATCTCCGGCGCTGTGACCAAGCGAGTCATTCACTTCCTTAAAGCGGTCTAAATCTATAAACATCACACTGAGTTTTTGTTTATAGCGGTGCGCTGATGCCAATGCCATAGAGAGTCTGTCGTAAAATAAGCGGCGATTAGGCAGCCCAGTCAATTCATCAAAATAAGCTAAGCGAGCAATTTTTTCTTCAGCATTTTTGCGCTCCGTAATGTCGCTAAAAATCGCTGCGTAGAGCATGTCGTCACTGTACGGCTCTCTGATCTCAATAATCGTGAGCCATTCAACATAGATTTCACCGCTTTTTTTACGGTTGCAGATCTCACCCTGCCACACACCTGTTTCTCTGAGCGTTTGCCACATGCTCTGATAATAGCATTCATCATGTAGCCCAGAGCTCAATATGCTGGGGTTTTTCCCCAGTACTTCATAATCTTTGTAGCCAGTAAGCGCACTAAACGCGGGGTTGATCTGGATTATTTCACCTGAACTTTTGGTGATCATGATACCATCGAGAGAAGCATCAATAATGCGGTTTGCTAGATAAAGATTCTTCTCCGATTTTTGCAGTGCAATATCACGTTGTACTAGGACTTTTTCCAGCTCGCTACAATACGCAGTTTCGATTTCAGTCAGGACATTTTTGAGCGCTAATAGCCCTATCACTTGTTGCGATTTTGGGGACGTCACCACCAAATGACGAATGGAGTTTACCGTCATCAGCCGATAAGCATCGAATAGGCTGTCTTTTGGCGTCATGGAGAGCATCGGATAGCTAGCTAATTGCCAGCAAGGCTGACGCCAATCAGGGTTGAGAATAATGTACGCAATATCACGCTGAGTAATAATGCCATACTCATTTAATTCACGGTTATACACCAGCACAGCGGTAAGCTTAAGCTCACGCATATTATTGATAACATCAGAGACGCAGTCTTCACTGTCTAAAATCACAATGCTCGAGTCAAAGTGTTGCTCAATTGGTCTAAAATGCAAATAATGGTCGAGCCCTTGGCTGCGCACAATATCGGATAAAGAGACCACACCACAAGGCAGATTATCCTGGTCCACCACAAGTAAGTGACGGATCCCTAGTTGGTGGAACTTGACCGTCGCCTCACTCAAGGTTTTATCTATTTGAATTTTTTGCACCGGTGTAGTCATCACTTCCCGGATCGGCACCTGGGAAAAATCAGGATCGTTAAAGTTGAGCTTAACGCAATCCGACTCAGTCCAGATTCCAATAATGTCATCGGCACGGGTAATAAAGATCGAGCTCACTCTGCTCGCTCGCATTTGCGCAACCGCATCATATAGACTGGTTTGCTCATCGCAACATAACAAGCTATTGGTAAATACTTCTTTGATCTGTAACTGACGTGAATCACCAACCATAAGCACACTCTCGCAATATTATTCCAATTTGAAGTATACTGGGCGACACTTTTGATAACTTGACCAAGAACAAATTATGGCGATAAAAACCTATCCTTTATTGCTGGTATTGGACCAAAGTATAGAGTTTATCGAAGATGAAAAAGCACTAAGAGATGCAACGCATCTGCTCGATGATGCGTCACTCAAACGTGTAATTCTAGTATACACAAACGATTGCTGTAGCAACGTACAAGGTGCACCTGTGCAATGTATTGAGTTGAAATATTTAACCGAATTAGTGCAACAATATCTCGTTGACGAAGGCCAGTGTTGTGTGAGCAAAATCCAACTGAGAAATACTCAGCAGGCTTTTGATTTATTAAGTCTAAGCTAACCGGCTTCAACCAGCGCTTTGATATGTGTCACGGCGCTGCGGCCTAAAGAAGAAAGATCATAGCCCCCTTCTAAGTAGGAAATAATCCCCAAACAGTCCGATGAGTTTGCAAACTCAACCACTTGCTCAGTAAACCACTGGTAATCTTGTTCAACAAACTTGAGCCCACCCATATCATCTTCTAAATGACCATCAAACCCTGCACTGATAAAAATGAGCTGAGGTTTAAATGATTGCAGCTTAGGTAACCATTGCTGCTCCACCAAGGCTTTTAAGTCTGTGCCATCCGCTCCCGCACTCAACGGGGAATTGATAAGTGTTTGATGATTCTCAATCGCGGTATTTGGATAAAAAGGGTGTTGAAACAAAGAGCAAAGTAACACGCTATGATCGTCTTTGAAAATATCTTGCGTGCCATTACCATGATGTACATCGATGTCTAATATAGCCACCCGCTCTACGCCCTTTGTCTTGGCATAAGCGGCAGCAATGGCAACATTATTAAAGACACAAAACCCCGATGAAGTACTTTGATTGGCGTGGTGCCCAGGAGGTCTAACAGAACAAAATGCAGCATCAAGTTTACCTGCAACCACTTCGTCCACCGCAAGTATTCCTGCGCCGACAGCGCGTTCAATCGCTTTCATAGAATCAGGACAAAGCCAAGTGTCGCCGTCTAACTCGGTTAACCCTTCATTAGGGATTTTATCCATTACTTCTTTGATCATGGCTTGATCATGAACCAATGCATAGTGTGAGGTATCGGCTTTCAGCGCCGTTTTGTGCTCAATGGCGATATCAAGTCCAGACGCTAGCAACCTGTCTGATATCGCATCTAACCTCGCAGGACACTCAGGATGTTCCTCGGTCATTTTATGCTTGCGGCAATATGGATGAGTAATAATTGCAGTACGCATAACGAATATACATCCTATGTTAGTTTGCGACGTGGTTGATTTAAATAACCTGAGCTGCGGATAATTAATGCCTTTCTAGCAGCCAGTTTTAGCGCTAACTGCGTTGAATTCACTTCCAATAGCCAGCTATTGGTGCGTAAATTCGCCTTGTTTTCCCTAAAACTTGCTGGCTAGACAAGGAAAAAACTAAGTTGTGCTTTAGCAACAATGAGTTGGAACATTCCTTATCCAAACCTCAGGTTAAATAGCTATCCTTTCACTATATCAAAGCCACATAATTGTGGCTTTGATACTTTGGTATATCCTAATGCTGGATTTCTTTCGCCTTTAAATCCAAGTTATGGAAATCGAAACTAAAGTCGGTTATTTCCGGATTAACAAATTCCATCGCAGCAGACTCAACCCGTTGAGATTTATCCATCACAAAATTGATGTAAGCATCTGCTTCAAGTAATGGCTCATCCCACCGTACCACAAAGGTGTTACCGGTTAGGTGCTCAAGTTTCCCTTTTAAGCGCTTAGTATGCGTAAAATCAATGCGCAGTTCCTTACCGAGCTTTTCCACTACCACATCGCCATACCAAGCGCTAGTTAGTGTCCCCGTGTAGTGGTTTAATGGTAAAGCTGGTTGTGGTTTTGCAACTTCGATTATCCCAGCTTTAGCGTATTTTTCTTGTTGCGCCTTAAAGTAGTCATCGGCGATGATCTGCACCCAGTCTTTATCTTCTAGGCCAAGTGCATCTTCAAACACTTCATTGATAATCGCTGAAAGTGCGGGGTATTTTTGTTGGTTTGATAAGACCACCACACCCAATTTTTTCTCTGGGATCATCGCAACTTGCGACACCATACCTAAAATCCCGCCGCCGTGACCTACCTTTTTATAACCAAAGTAGTCCTCCACTGCCCAGCCAAGGCCGTACCCTCTAAACTGCTGGTGGTATACTTCTGCGGCTTTTGCTGCGGGAATACGTGTAATGTGTGGATGCCACATTTGCACTTGTTGCTCTTGGCTAAATAGCTGCTCGCCAGAAGGTAAGCGACCACCTTCAAGCTGAGTTTGTAACCACTTGGTCATGTCATCCACGTTAGACGCAATGGCGCCAGCACCACGGAAATCTTCTAGGTAGTTAACAAAGAACGGTGTAAGTTTGCCATCCATCGGAATATGGCCAGTCGCCCAATTACTATTGTTAGCTGGGATCCGAGAGAATCCAGCCTTTGAATCATCCATATCCAGCTTGGTAAACATTTCCTGCTCAACAAAATCGCGCCAATCTTTACCACTGACTCGGCTTACGACTTCTCCTGCAACCACAAACATCAAATTGTTATAAGCGTAATGGCTACGGAAACTTGAATCAGGTTTGAGATGTGAAATACCTGCTAGCAATTCTGGCATGGTTTTATCAGTATCAGGCCAGATCATAAGATCGCCCGCCCCAAGACCCAACCCACTTCGATGACTTAATAAATCTCGGATCGTCATCTCTTGAGTAACATAACTATCGTAAAGCTTAAATTCTGGAATGTGTTTGGTGACTTTGTCATCCCAATTCAGTTTGCCTTGATCTATCAACATCGCCAGCGCTGCTGCCGTGAATGCTTTGGTGTTGGATGCAATACCAAACAAGGTATCCGCATTGACCTTGGCTGGTTTATTTAAGTGCGTCACCCCAAAACCCTTGGTCATCACAACCTTGCCATCTTCTACGATACCGATTGCCAAACCTGGAATATTAAATTTTGCCATTGCGCTTTTTACCGCAGTTTCAACATCTTGTTGGTTTACTGCCGCACTTGCCTGCGCACTAAGAAAACTTGCTGCAACTAGGCCGGAGGTTAATAGCCATTGTTTTATTTTCATTATTTTTCCTTGGATTTTTGCCACAACTAATCATGATGTTACGAGTTAGGCCTTAAGGTTTAACTTTGTAGCATCACAGTGGTAGATGGCTAATTCTTGTTGTTGTCTGTCACTATTATTATCTGTAACGTGTGGTTGCGCCGAAATTGCCTGTAAATAGCTGGTTGGAAACTGATGCTCCTTTGCCCCAGCGAACACATGATGTAAGTACCAATCGAAAGGTAATTGTTGTTCCACAAAAGTGTTAGCAATATAGCACCAGGCGTCCACGATACCGCCATCTTGTCTTTCAACTGGCAAGCAATGACAGCTGTAGCGCTCCCCTTCAATGTCGTCCAATCGCGCCTTTTCTTGCTCATCCAACGCATACAAAACGCCATAAACATGGCTATTTACTTCAGTGCTCGGCGTAATACTGCACTTGGCTGAACCATCGGTGCTCAACATATCAAAAGTCAGCCGATAGCCATGCAATTTCCCCACTCCAAGTAGCTTCGCTTGTGGTAAGCGAGCAAGCAAACGTGCAGTCGACATATTTGAACCAAAGCTAAAGTTAATAATGTTTTTGTCACACATTAGACCACCAATCTTACTGCAAGCAATAACATGATCACACCGATCCCGCGATCAAACCAATGTCCTGCACGACGAAAAAATTGTCTTACCCTTGTTTTTGATAAAACTAAAGATAAAAACGAAAACCAAGCCCAGGTAGCCAACGCCATATAAACACCGTAAAACAACTGCACACTGCTTGGTGTGGTTGGCTCAATCACTAAGGTAAAAAGCGATAAGAAAAACAACGTTGCTTTGGGATTTAAGGCATTGACTAAAAAGCCTCGCTTTAACGCAGTCCAATTAGACTCAGTAACAGCGTGTTCAGTGATATTTTCTTGCTCTGAATTGGGTTTTGCATACCGCAACGCTTGAACACCAAGGTAAGCGAGGTAAAGCGCGGCTAAGTATTTTACTGCTGTGAACAAGGTTTCAGATTGAGATAGCAGTAACGCAACCCCCAATAAGCAATAACTGACATGTACTAAAATACCAAGGCCAACGCCAAAACTTGTCCAAAGGGCGTTTGCTCTACCCTGCTGTACACTTTGTTTAAGCACTATCGCAAAATCAGGACCAGGACTTGCGACGGCAAAAAAGTGTGCCAGCGCAATTAAGATAAACTCATCAAGATAAACGAGCATGTGCATGCTCCTGTAAAGCCAGTAAATCACCTCGCTCTGAGTTATCCATTAAGGTATTAATTTGCTTTTTCGCCTTTTTATACTGACTCACAAGGTGTGACTTAAGATGCTTATGACCATCTTTCACCCCTTTAAAATGACATACTAGGGCATGTACAAAAATACTCTGCTGCTCCGTCAGTGCAGCTTTTCGGTTAGCATATTGGTTGTAGCAAGAACCACATCCTCCCCTAAAGTGATATACAGTATTAGACACCATAACCCCAAAGCCAAAGAAGCTCGCCAGCACATCACAAGCCGCGTCTAATTGCGCTTCCCCACCTGGAGGTAACACGCCACGCTGTAAAATTAAAACTTTTGCCATAACACCTGCATAACTGGCGATCAGATCTTGAGGCTGATTTATTTGATTGGGATTATAAGAAATCAAAATAGGCGCAGCCGGTTCAGCGATAACCGCTTGCTCACCGCGCCAACGCCCTGCAATGTTTAACTTAGTCATGCTGGTCGACGCGAGCATGCGTTCAGGCGCAACCAAAGTGATTGGCCACCGTTGTAATCCCGCATAGGACTTTACTCGGGAGAAAACCACTGCCGCCATCTCTTCAATACTGGATACCGGCTCAGGAAAACAACTGGGAGTCGGAGTAATGATCTGCGTTTCATTTAAAAAGTACTCGCCATCAAAATGCTCAAATGCCCAGACAAAGGTATCAATTAACCATTGGGTTTCTTCATCGCTAAGCAAAGGTGAGACTTTAAATAAGGACAGCATGCTAATAATTCACTCTTTTCTGGAATAACCCCTGATAAATAGCATAAACTCTGAGCCTAATGCAAAAACATGGAGTTTCACATGCCACACTTTATTCTCGAACACTCAGCTAATTTGCCAATTGACACCGAGGCATTAGTATCACAGGTGCAGCAATTTGCCTGTGCAAGTGACTTGTTTGATCCAACTTCCGTCAAAACCCGTGCTGTTGCTTTTGAGCATTTTCAGTTAGGTGATGGCAAACAAGGATTTATTCACCTACAAATCCATATGATGGCTGGTAGAACATTAGAGCAAAAACAAATGCTCACGGAAGGTGCTCTAAAGCTTTTGCTCGCAAAGGTCGGGGAGCATTTTGCTCTCAGTGTCCATTGTTATGATTTATTATCCGATATTTACCGCAAAAACTAATTTATTATTCGAGTTATTTAGCTATGAAATTTCCATGTAGATTGGAGAAATTTTTGAGCCACGTTGCAGAGATGCCGCGCAGCAAGGTCAAAATTAATATTAAAAAAGGTCTAGTTACCGTCAATGGCAATGTCGTCAAAAAAGGCGATATTCAAGTCACCCAAGCAGACCATATTACTTTCGATGGCAAACGCCTAGAGTATTTGGGTTTACGCTACTATATGCTAAACAAACCACAAGGTTATGTATGTGCAAATAGTGATGAATTACACCCTACAGTATTCGATTTAATCGAAGAACCTAACTTAAAAGATTTTCATGTTGCAGGTAGACTGGACATCGATACGACGGGCTTGGTTCTGCTCACGAACGATGGTGATTGGTCTCATCAAATCACCTCGCCAAAGAAACAAAAGTTTAAAACTTATGTACTAGAAAGTCGCGATGAACTCACTGAAGAAGCGCTAACACAGCTTGAGCAAGGCGTTGAGTTACATGGTGAAAGACAAGCAACCTTACCAGCAAAAGCCGAGCTTATTGATAAATTTGCACTACGCTTATCTATTTGCGAAGGAAAATATCATCAAGTAAAGCGCATGCTTGCCGCAGTTGGCAACCAAGTAGTTGAACTTCATAGAGAAAACATTGCAGGGATCGAACTTGATCCAACCCTTGCTGAGGGAGAATATCGCCCGTTAACTGATGAAGAAATAAGCATAATTAATGCAAATTAGTCTTCACCCTTAAGTAGTATGAGTAAATATCATCTCAAAATAACCCGCATAGGGCATTAACCTACTTACAAACTCCCCCTAAACATGCTAAATCATGTAATGAGAGTATTTTTAGGGGGCGATCCTGTGTTTTCTAGTTTCACATTAAAAGCAAAAATAATTACCTTTGCCGCCGCAATATTTGTTTCATTACTTGCCGTTGCCTTTGTAGGTCTTCAAGCTCTGCGCCATGCCAGTGAAAGCGATAATATTGCACGTATCAACCAATTAATGAAAAGCACCATTAATATTGTTAAACAGTTTGAGCACTTTGCAGAGCAAGGAAAACTGACTGAGCAACAAGCAAAAGAGATGGCAATTCAGGTTTTAAGAGAAAATAAATACCATGACTCTGAGTATGTGTATGTTGTTAATGATAAAATGGACTTCGTAGCAACACCTCATGACCCCCAACTACATAACACCAGCTTTAATGACTTTGAAGATGCTGACGGCAAAAGCATAGGCAGCATGGTGAAGCGCTTAGTCGGTAACCAATTTGATCAGATCATTACCTACAATTGGACCTCACTACGAGATGGAGAAGTTGTCGACCTGACCTCAGTGGTTCAAAAAACCCCAGGATTTGGCTGGTACGTCGGCACAGGTATTAGTTATAAAGAAGTGAATGAGCGCTATTGGGACACCGCAATCTGGTTAGTTGCACTTTCTTTAGTGGTTGCCGTTGCATTAACCACCGCACTTGCGCGGTTTGGACTGTCTTTGAATAACAAACTTGGTGCTGAAATCAATGATGTACTCGAAATCGTAAAACATGTTTCAAGAGGAAACCTGACTACACCAATCGATACTGATGAATGCCAAGATTATAGTATTCTCGCAGCCATGGCCTATATGCAAGGCGGACTAAGAGGTGTAGTTGAAGGACTTAAGGAAGCAACCAAGGCGCTACAAAACCAAACATCAGACAGCGAAGTACGCTCAGTAGAACTTGAGAATCTAACTCGTAGTTTAAATGCAGAAACTCAGATGGTGGCTTCAGCAATTACCGAACTCACAGCATCAGCACAAACCGTCGTCGAACATGCCGAGCAAGCTGCAGATTCAGTTCAAGAGGCTGAAAAGCAAGGTAATGCAGCCGACAAACTGACCGCCCAGGCAGCGACTGAAATTGCATTATTAGAGCAACAAATTGACAGCGCTGGTAATAACATTCAAGTGCTAGATGAAGAAGTATCTAACATAGCCAATGTACTTACCGTTATCCAATCTATCGCCGAGCAAACCAACTTGCTGGCACTCAATGCTGCGATAGAAGCAGCACGAGCTGGAGAGCAAGGACGAGGCTTTGCTGTCGTAGCGGACGAGGTCAGACAGCTTGCTCAGCGCACTCAAACCAGTACAGAAGAGATCCGTACCATGATCACTAAGCTGCAAAGTGCGACTCAAGATGCGAAGGCTTCGGTAAGTTTGAGTATTGCAACAAGTGAAAAGACGGTGAGTATGTCATCTAAAGCTTCCCAAGCGCTTGTGCAAGTCGCCGATTCGTTAAAATCTATATCACAGATGAGTCATCAAATAGCTCAAGCAGCCAAAGAGCAATTGGATGCAGGTGAAGATACAGCCAAACGTGTCGTTATTATTTCTGATACCGCATCGCAAACGGCTAGCGTCTCAGAAAAAGCGCACAAAGCGACAGATACGATTAAATCATTATCCGGAAATCTAGAGCTTGAGATGGCTAAATTCAAGGTGTAAAAAACTAAGTTTATCTTTACTTTTCATACCATTAGAATAGTGTAAATATATCTAAACTATTATTTGAAAATTTTCTTTAATTTTTCATTCACCTTGTGTTTATTTGGTGTTAAGTTTGTACCTGTCGGGAGTGTCGGTTGAGTAGTCTGGCACGGCCCTCCTGAAGTTGTGATAATCACAATAAAAGATAAACCCAATACTATTTGATCACTTGGAATTCAAGTGAGTTCAATAAGGACTATGATAATGCAAAAGCTAAATTTGAAAGAATGCAAAAAGGTTTCTGGTGGTAATATTTACGAGCCAAACGATCCCAAAGCCGCAAAGAGCGAAACGCCAACAGCAAAAAATGAAGCTAGCAAAAAAGATTAGCACTCACCTATGAAGAAAAACTTTTCATTAGGAGACTTACTCATTCCATACGCCATTGTGGCAGTAGGTCTCCTAGTTCTGTACGATATTAGGTTTCATTTCTATCTCATTTACCTGTTAATCGTTTTAACAGTCTTTATTTTGGGGGCTCGCTTAAAAGACATCAATATATGCGCTTTATCTCTTCTTGCCATTGTACCGTTTACCCTAGAAACAGCGGTGTTTTCCTCCGGCCTCATCAGTTTAGAATCGTCTAAAGATCAGAGGTTACTTCAAAATACTCTCATTTTTGGAGCACACTTTTTAATCGACTTAATGATCGTATTCCCTCTTACTTATCGTGTAGAATTGACGAAAAAGTTATTTCCTAAATTCAAAACTCGCTATACCTTTGCTGATGCAATAATGCCTTGGTTAGCGATATTTAGCGTATGTATGAGCTTTGCTGCACTAGTTGAAAATTACTTTAGAAATGCGAAGGGTGTAAATCTGACATTTTTCTTCTACAGCTTTGATGTTAGCGGTTACCTGATATACAGCGCTAACTGCCTAATTTTATTAATTTTAGCCGCCGTTACTTACAAAGAAGCGTATGATTATGCACTTCCAAGCCTGAGGAAAAAGAGATAATCAACTCAAAAGTAAGGGTTGACTAGCTCGATACTCTCACTTTCAAGTTGCTTGTTAAGACCATACTTTTGCTTTAAAGATTGTAACTCGCCAGACGCTTGAAGTTTGGCAAGTCCCTCTTTCAAGGCTGTTGCTAAAGCCTGTTTATCCTTATTCACAAAGAAATAAAATGCGGTTGAATAAGAAAGGTGGAAATCAGGCACTATCATCAAGTTTGCATTATTTTGCGCAATGAGTTCTGATTCTGCCTCGATTATTGAACGTGGAAAATAATCTGCTTTCTTATCCGCAATCAGATTAAACATGGTTTGATAATCAGAAATCGGTCTGACCTTAAGACCGTTGTAGCTTAGAATTTTGGTATCAGGCCAATCGTGCCCCTGAACTGCGGTAAAACGCTTTAATCCATTAAGTGACCGAACTGCTTTTATGGCGGGATAAATATCTTTATGAACAATCAGCACACGTTTACCAATAAGTTCATCATACAAGGGGACCTTAATAGGAATAGCAATTCGCTCACGGGCTGGGCTGGTCATCGACCAATGCAAATCAACCTTACCTCGGCTTAGTGCCATTAACGTGCGCTGTTGATGAGGGTGGATTTTGATGTGTTCAATTTGAGCTGAGTACTTAGCAGCCGCTAGCGCCTTTTCTAGTAATTCGTAAAGATAAAGATCGCGATCGTACAAGGTTCGCGCTTCTTTCGCGACATAGATTAACTCGGGGGTTTGCGCCGCTATACAAGCACTTTGAAACACCAGAGCAGAGATAATTACACTCAACTTTAACTTCATCGCACAACCCTCTTTTAGGGGAAACAATACTACAATCAAGAGTATTTTTACGGATTGCTATTACTATTGCGTAATTAAAAATATAGTCAACCTGCATTTTCCAATCGTACAGTCGATACCGTAGGCTTGCGACGGTTACATACAAATAAATAGCTATTACGATAGCGCTTTGCTTCTTTCTTAGCATCCGTTGCTAAAGCTGCAACTTGGTGCGAATTTATACAGTGTTGTAAATCTGGTCTCACTAAACCAATCGATAAAGTGAGTAAAGGTACAAATTGCTTTTGCCCTTCACGATTTGTTGCCCAGTAACCGCCAGCACTAACATGCTCGGGAGTAAAAAAGGCTTTTGATTTAAGCTCAAACTGAGTGATGATTTCATGACACAACACTTCTGCATCATTATTATCGAACACCACCATAAAGTCGTCGCCCCCGATATGCCCAACAAAGCTTGAGCTCTGTGCACATACATCAACTGTCACCTCAGCAAGTAGCTTAATCACGCTATCGCCACTGGCATACCCATATAAATCATTAAACTGCTTAAAATGATTAAGGTCGATATATGCAAGAGAAAAGTCATGATGTGAACGTAACCTTTGCTCTATTGCCTCATTTATCGCGACATTGCCCGGCAACATGGTTAATGGATTGGCATGTTGAGCATGACGAATTTTTTCTTCTGTAATATGCTTGAGTATGTCTCTCAAGGGCGCTAAGCCAAGATAACGACTATCTCTTGTAATAATGATATGACGTCGAATATCAAATTCATGGTCGGTTATTTGCTTACTCACCGTATCAAGCTCTTGCTGCTCATCCACCACTAACGGCTGTTTATCCATCAACTTAATCACTGATTTCTTATCGAAGAGTGCATGACCATATGGTGCCGCAAAGACCTCAGTCAGTTGATCTCTATGTAGCAGCCCAACAGGCTCTCTAGCATCGTTAACCACTGCAAGGCTGGTTAGCTTACGATCTTGTTCAAACAACCTATGAGCATCGATACATTGCGTACATTCATGGATAGCATTAGCCTCTTTAGCAAGCCAACCGATTGCCATCGACTGCTCAAATTGATTGAAGGCCGTTTTGGATTCCGTGTGCAAAGATTTAAACAGTGCAAGTTCAGTGGGAGGCTTTCGAGTTGGCTTAGCAAGTAAGAAGCCCTGCGCAATCACTATACCGAGCTGCTCAATAAGCTTCAGCTCTTCAATTCGCTCAATTCCCTCAGCTATAACCTGAGTGCTAGTGGCTTTAGCAAGCTCGATAATGGACTTTAAAAACTCGCGTTTCACCACACTTTGGTCACAATGGTCGATAAAATATCTGTCGACTTTGACGTAATCAGGGCATAACTCCGACCACTTCTTGAGACCAGAGTAACCCGCTCCCAAATCATCAATCGCAATTTGAAATCCAAGTTCTCGATAATGGGTAATTGTAGTTAGTAGCAGATCCGCATCATCTACTTTGTCTTGCTCAGTCACTTCAATGACGACACGCTTGGGATCGAGCCCATACACTTCTGTAAGATGTCTGGTTTCGCCCTTTGGGTGGCTCGGATCAAGTAACGCTTTTGGACTAACGTTTAAAAATAACTTACCAGGAAGGTTGAGTGAGACAAACTGCTTAATAGCGGCTTCACGACAGATAATCTCGAGTTCTGACAAACGCTCCTGCTTACTCGCAATCGCAAAAAGCTTGTCTGGAGATTCCAACAATGAGCCAGACATGCCACGACTTAATGCTTCAAACCCTAAGATTTGCCGTTTCGCAAGATCGTAGATAGGCTGAAACAGAGTAAATACAGCTTTTTCTTTTATTATTGTATTAAGTACTAACGTGCGCGAAGGATCCACAGCATTAAACTCACTGTAAAAGTATAATCGCGCACGGTAGCAACAGTGTATGACAGATATATGTCAATCGGGTGAAATGTACCCAATTTGCAATTGAATGATTTTCAACCGCTTACTTCAGCGCTCGCTCTACCTGATCAAAGTGTGCAATCACTTCCACAATTTCCATCTCTGCACTCTTATAGTCTTCAGCACCACTAAACCCTTTCATCGCAATCGCTTGAACAGTTGCTGGATGCACTAATAAATCTTTTGCATGGTAGCAAACTGGGTCATCAAACTTGGGTAATTTACCATCTGCGTGATAGCCCGTTTCGATTTCTTCAAGTGGTAAAGTAGGAATGATATCAGCGGCCTTATCCAAGGCATCTAGATAAGTCTGACACTGAGGATACTTGGCCACAAACTCATTAAGCAAAGTTCTAGAAAGCGTCACAAGATCGGCGGATTGTGCTTCAAGTGCTGCAGCACCTTTCTCGATACGAATATCCGCAAGTAAAGTCTCGGCTTGTGCTTTATATTGTGCCAAAGATGAGGTTGCTTCCGTGGGAGCGGACTCTGTGCGTTGTTCTAATTCAGGTTGCTTAGAACATGCGGTCATTAATGTTAATGCGCCAACCGCCATCACAAGTTTGTACATAAGTATCTCCTTTATTGATAACGATTATCATTATATACTACTGTCATTTTTTAGAAACAATAAAATGAAGTTTTACAAGCAACAAAAAAGCGGCCAAAAAGCCGCTTTCGATTATCACAATAATTTCTGTGATTAAGGCATAGCGTCTAGGTCTGCACCTTCTTTTTCAACTTCTACCGGGATCAAATCTTCTTTGCTAACGCCCATTGCTACTGCAACTGAACTCGCTACATAAACAGAAGAATAGGTACCGATAAATACACCGAACAGTAAGGCCGTCGCAAAACCATGAATGGTTTGACCACCCCAAACAAATAGCGCGATCAATACAAGGATAGTCGTGATTGAGGTCACTAATGTACGATTAAGCGTTTGTGTCAGTGAAATGTTGATGATCTCTAAGGTGTCATCAATACGTACTTTACGGAAATTTTCACGAATACGGTCAGACACAACGATAGTATCGTTGAGTGAATAACCTATTACCGCCAATATTGCCGCTAAAATCGTTAAGTCAAATTCCAGACCTAAGATTGAGAACAGACCCATTGTCAGTACAACATCGTGGAAGAGTGCAAATACAGCACCTACCGCAAAGCGCCATTCAAAACGAAAAGCAACGTAAATCAAGATACAGATAAGCGCGGTTAGCATCGCTAAGCCACCCTGCTCTTTGAGATCTTCACCAACACTTGGACCTACGAATTCAATGCGGCGCATCACCACACTTTCGTCCGCTTGTTTAAGTGCTGCAATAAGCTGGTTACCTAGTACCTCAGCTTTCACGTCGTCTCCACGAGGGGCGAGTCGTACTAATACCTCTTGGCTTGAACCAAAAAGTTGCACAGAGGCATCGGCAAAACCGCTTTCAGCTAATACACTACGTACCTTCGCTAAGTCCGCAGGCTGTGAAAACCCAACTTCAACTGCCGTACCACCGGTAAAATCCAAACCAAAGTTTAGTCCTTTCACCATAAACGAGCCGATTGAAGCCAAGATCAACAATGCCGAGAAAGCCATTGAAAGCTTTCTTGCCGACATAAAACGGATAGTGCCTTTTAAGTTTAATAATTGCATGTCCGTCTCCTAGATTGATAGCTTAGTGATACGTCTGCCACCGATGATGGCATTAATAACCGCACGCGTACCAACGATCGCTGTAAACATCGAGGTAATGATACCGATAGCTAAGGTTACCGCGAAGCCTGCAATTGGACCTGTACCAACAGAGAATAGGATCACCGCAGCAATTAAAGTGGTGATGTTGGCATCAAAAATCGTACTAAATGCACTATCGTAACCATGGTGAACGGCTTGCTGTGGACTGCGGCCTTCCGCTATTTCTTCACGAATACGCTCAAAGATAAGTACGTTGGCATCAACGGCCATACCGACGGTTAATACAATGCCTGCAATACCTGGCAACGTCAGCGTCGCACCTGGGATCATCGACATCACACCCACAATCATAATGAGGTTAGCCGCAAGTGCTAAGTTTGCTACCAGACCGAAGCCTTTGTAGTACAGCAACATAAAGGCAAGAACAAACGCAAAACCAAGGACAACCGCAGTCATACCAGCTTCGATATTTTCCTGACCAAGGCTTGGACCTACAGTACGTTCTTCAACGATTTGAATTGGTGCAACCAGTGCTCCTGCACGTAGTAGCAAGCTTAAGTTATGTGCTTCTGCTGGGCTATCAATACCAGTAATACGGAAAGAGCTATTTAAACGCGCTTGAATCGTTGCAACGTTAATCACTTCTTCCACTTTGATTGGTGGTAACGCTTTGCCGTTTTCATCTTTTTTGCCAGACGGTTTGTACTCGATGAAAACCGTCGCCATACGTTTGCCGATAGCACGTTTGGTAAAGGCATTCATTTTTGCCCCACCTTTGCTATCAAGCTTGATATTCACCTGAGGGCGCTGATATTCATCCATACCAGATTGCGCACCTGTGATATGCGTACCTTCAAGAATAACGCGCTTTTTCAGCACGACAGGATAGCCATCTTTATGTGGGATCACTTCTGTGCCAGGAGGAATGCGACCTTGTGCTGCTGCACGCACGTCGGCATTTTCGTCTACTTCACGGAACTCAAGTGTCGCCGTAGCACCGAGGATCTCTTTCGCGCGAGCCGTGTCCTGAACACCTGGAAGTTGAACAATTATGCGCTCACCACCTTGACGTTGAACATTTGGTTCAGCAACACCCAGTTGGTTAATACGGTTACGAATAATGGTTTCATTTTGCTTGATAGCGTATTCGCGCAACTCTTTATATTTAAGGTCGCTAAGGCTTGAGAAGAAAGCGAGGCTATCGCTACTATCATTGATAAAGTCGTTACCCGGGTAACGCTTTCTCAAGAAGCTCATTGCTGCGTCTTTATCTTCTTCCGAGCGCATCGTTACTTGTACACGTTCACTATTAGAAACACGACGAACCGCACGATAGCGCAATTTCTCATCACGTAAATCGCTCTTGAAATCTTGCTCCATTTGCTCAAGTGCATTGTCCATCGCCGTGACCATATCCACTTCCATTGTGAAGTGAACACCACCACTTAAATCTAGACCGAGCTTCATTGGGTTTGCACCTAAGTCTTTTAACCACTCAGGTTGTGCCGGAGACATATTGATTGCTGAAATATAATCATCGCTTAAGCTATTACGCAAAATATCTTGTGCTTTAAGCTGATCTTCAACATTTTTGAAGCGAACAAGGATTTGACCATCTTCTAACACAGAAGATTTTACGGCAAGGTTGTTCTTTTGCAGGGTTTCGTTAACTTGATCTAATACACTGAGCGTCGCATCAGCACCTTTTGTGCCAGATACTTGTATGGCCGGATCGCGACCATACAAGTTAGGTGTGGCATAAAGAATACCGATAGCCAACACAGCGAGAACAAGTAAGTACTTCCACATTGGAAACTTGTTTAACACTGGGCTATCCCTTTATTGTTATTCTTATAGAGATTTCATTGTACCTTTAGGTAACACAGCTGAAACCGCTGACTTTTGCACTGTCACTTCAGTTTGGTCGTTTAGTGCGATTACAACAAAGTCTTTATCATCAGCAACCTTTGTGATTTTACCCACAAGTCCACCTTGAGTTAGTACTTCGTCACCCTTACCTAATGCACCCATTAGGTCTTTGTGTTCTTTAACACGCTTGGCTTGTGGACGGTAAATTAAAAAATAAAATACCAAACCAAAAATACCTAACATGATTAGCATTTCCATGCCACCACCAGCAGGTGCTGCCGCAGCAGTACTAGCATGCGCGTTTGAGATAAAAAAGCTCATTTCACTTCCTCGTTTATAAATTAATTATTTTCTGTCAAACCAACGTCAGCCAACTCTGGCACCGCAATGCCACGGCGCGCATAAAAGTCTTCGACAAATTCATCAAATGTACCTTCAGATAAGGCGTTTCTCATTCCTTCCATCAAGCGTTGATAATAACGTAAGTTATGGATGGTATTGAGTCGAGCGCCTAGAATTTCATTACACTTATCTAGGTGATGTAAGTACGCTCGAGAGTAATTCTTACAAGTGTGGCAATCACACTCCGCATCTAGTGGACTAGTATCTGTTTTGTGTGCTGCATTGCGGATTTTCACCACGCCACCTGTCACAAACAAGTGACCATTACGAGCGTTACGTGTTGGCATTACACAGTCAAACATGTCAATACCACGACGCACCGCTTCAACCAGATCTTCTGGTTTACCAACGCCCATTAAGTAGCGTGGCTTGTTTTCTGGCATTTTATAGGCACATTGGTCAAGAATATTGATCATGTCTTCTTTTGGCTCACCAACTGATAAACCACCAAGTGCATAACCGTCAAAGCCGATTTCTTCTAAGCCCTTTTGCGACTCAGCACGAAGCTCTGGGTACATACCGCCCTGAATAATACCGAATAGCGCAGAAGGGTTGTCAGCATGTGCATCTTTGGAGCGCTTAGCCCAACGTAAGCTTAGCTCCATCGAGTCTTTTGCTTCTTTTTCTGTCGCTGGATACGGCGTACATTCGTCAAAAATCATGACGATATCTGACCCTAAATCGCGCTGTACTTCCATCGCTTTTTCTGGAGATAACATGATTTTCTCACCATTAACTGGTGACTTGAACAACACACCTTCTTCCGAAATTTTACGCATCGCACCAAGACTAAATACTTGGAAACCACCTGAATCGGTCAAAATCGGTTTATCCCAGTTCATAAAATCATGCAGATCGCCATGCTGCTTGATGATCTCAGTGCCAGGTCTTAGCATCAAATGGAAGGTATTTCCTAAACAGATATGTGCGCCCGTTTCTTTGAGCTCATCAGGGGTCATGCCTTTTACTGTGCCGTAAGTACCAACAGGCATAAATGCAGGCGTTTCTACCACACCACGGTCAAAAATCAAGCGACCTCGGCGAGCCTTACCCTGTTTGCTATCTAATTCAAATTTCATTGTTACCTCTTTGTCGGAAAAACAGTCCAACTTTGACTAAAAAACGTGCTAAGCCAATGCTTAGGGCAGTGATCTTTCGATTCTACCAAGATTACTAGCGCAATTCTAATATTGGGATAAAAAACACAAAGTCCATATCGAGCTTGCAACTTTACAGCCATAAAACGCAAAATGCCCAGCAACACTGGGCATTTTAATAGTTGTATGGCGTAAGTTACTTATCTTGCTTTTGTAAGAACATCGCATCACCGTAACTAAAGAAGCGGTATTTCTGTTCAATGGCGGTTTGGTAGGCCTTCATAATATGCTGTTGCCCAGCAAACGCGCTAACTAACATGATTAGCGTTGATTCTGGTAAGTGAAAGTTAGTCACCATTGCATCTACCACGTTAAAACGGTAGCCCGGATAAATAAAAATATCGGTATCGCCGTAAAGTGGAGCTATTTCGCCACCGTTTGCTTTTGCCGCAGACTCAAGTGAGCGCACCGACGTAGTACCCACCGCGATGACGCGTCCGCCTCTGGCTTTTGCCGCTTTGATTGCCTCCACGACTTCTGCTGAGACCTCGATATATTCTGAGTGCATAACATGCTCTTCCACCGAATCGACTCTCACTGGCTGGAACGTACCTGCCCCCACGTGCAAAGTAACAAAGGCCATCTCAACACCTTTGTCTTTTAGCTTGGCCATCAATTCATCATCAAAGTGCAGTCCAGCGGTAGGTGCGGCGACTGCGCCTGGTTTCTCACCATACACAGTCTGATAACGCTCTTTATCTTCTTCGTCATCCGGTCTGTCGATATAAGGAGGCAAAGGCATATGGCCAATTTTATCTAAAATAGCCAATACATTTTCTTCGCCCTCGAATCTCAGCTCAAATAATTCACCATGGCGCTGAACCATTTCTGCGGTTGCTTGGCCTTCAAGCTCAATCTTAGTACCAGGTTTTGGCGACTTGCTCGCTCTTACGTGAGCAAGCACAGTACGCTCATCTACAACGCGCTCAACCAGTACTTCGAGTTTTCCACCACTGGCTTTTTGACCAAACATACGAGCAGGAATAACTTTAGTGTTATTAAAGATGATTAAGTCTTCTGGATTAATAAGTGCCAAAATATCTCTAAATACTTTGTGTTCTATTTCACCACTATTGCCATTTAAGGTAAGAAGACGACTGCTAGAGCGTTCCTTCATTGGGTGTCTGGCAATCAACTCATCAGGAAGATCAAAACTAAAGTCTGCTACGCGCATGGAAAGGCCTCATTTCTAAAAGTGCGCCAAGTCTAGTGCGGTGTTTTGGCGAAATCAAGTGCTTGTAACCTTGCGTAAATACCTTTAACCTAGCGAGTCTAAAACGGTAATCACCATGTAAAATTTTGTACGGTGTGCACCTTTGTTTAGTACGTTCTTTATTCTTTACGTTTAAACAATAACTTATCGCTATCGGCTATAATTTCCGAGCAAAGTTCGCGTCACTGTTTGATTATTATCAAGCGGCGGTTAAGTACGATTTGCTAACTTTAAGACAAGCCCAATGATTGTGTCGCAGTATCTGGTGAGGTTTTTTTATTGTGTCTAGACAACTAACGTTGCTCATTGTTAACGCCAGTGCTCACGAGCGTCAAACCTTGACTAAAACTCTTAGTGCATTAGATGTCTTTACTATCATTGCCAAGTCCGACTCTCAAGATGCCCTAAGCTTACTGAAGACCCAAGCTGTAGATTTAGTGATCACCGGCTTGGATGTTGGCAAAATTGACGGTTGGCGATTCTCTCGCATGATCCGCTCAGGTCTGCTGGCAACGCCCAAAAACACACCCATTGTGCTTATTCCACCGACTTATTGTGAACGAATAGCCGAAACCACCGCCCGTAGCTACAGTATTGATGCCGTGCTGCCATTTGAGCGTCAAGACATGTTGCCGCAAATTCTGGCCAATGTGTTGTCAACGCATTTAGATAAAAGCAGCCGCCTCAACTTGCTGTTGTTAGAGCCCAACCAACAACGTGCGCAAAAGATATGTGAGCACTTATCGCACAATTTCGTTTGCACACATGTAAGCTCGGCGGCCAGCGCTTTATCACTATTTCTACAAGATCACTACGCCATTGTTTTAATGGACACTACGTCTAACTTGTCAGGTTCCGCAGAAAACTTAGTCGAAAGTATTCTCAAACATCGTCCAAGCCAAGCCATTGTAACCATTATTGACAAACGCGATGCCGACCATGCCGAACAACTATTATTATTAGGTGTTACCGACTTTGTTCGAGCGCCATACGATATGCCGTTTTTAAGCAAGGTATGCGACCATGCGGCGCGGCGAGAAGATTTTATGGTGAGCTATGCTGAGTTTGCGAATAAAGTTGAGCAACTCAGTCGCAGTGAAAGTCGCTATAAAGATTTATTTTCTGCACACCAACGGATCTTACTGCACCTCAGAACTGTGGTCGTCGAATTGGATTTGGAAGGCGCGATCCGCTTTATAAATCCAGCTTGGGAATACCTCTCGGGCTTTGGTATTAAGTCGAGCCTCAATACCCAACTAAGCAATTACATTGCCAAAGACGAACTTGCAACTTTCAACAAAGTCATTCGAGAAATTCAAAGTGGGGTAAGGCAACATGCGCAAGTCGAGTTGCAACTCTGCCATAAAGCTGGACATCTAGTGTGGGTCGAGTGTCGCCTGCAACTTATCAAGAACACCTCAAGTTCAGTCGCAATAACTGCAACACTCGATAACATTCACGAGCGCAAGCAAGCTGAACTACAACTCAGACACTTAGCACTGCATGATACGCTTACCGGCTTACACAACCGCTACTATTTTGACCAGCAATTAAATCAGCTGTGCAATGAAGTAAAGTCTGCAGAAGAGATAGAACACGCGCTAATTTACATCGACTTAGATCACTTTAAGATCATCAATGACAGTAAAGGTCATCAGCAAGGAGATATCGTACTCAAAGAAGTATCTGAGTTGTTTGGCGACAAAATAGGTGAAGAGCACCTCACTTTCCGTATTGGTGGAGACGAATTTGCTGTACTGCTTAAGCACACCAATTTACTCGACGCTCATATGTGCGCTGAAAGCATCTGCATGGCTATCGAAGAACATAAATTTCACTTTGAAGACAATGCATACTCTCTCAGTTGTTCTATCGGATTAACGCAAATTACCAATGAAAATGCGGATCCCAGCGAGTGCTTAAAACAAGCAGACATAGCCCTTTATATTGCCAAAAATCTCGGCCGCAACTTGGTTCATTGTTATAACAAAGAAGATGAACAAAACCAGACACTGCAAACCGGTTTAGAATGGGGCCATAGTGTTAGGCAAGCGCTTCAGAACGACAGCATAGAACTCCACTATCAACCGATCTGGGATTTCAAAAAACAACAAATAGCCTATTACGAAGCACTGCTTAGATTAAAGATCAACGGTGAGACTATTTACCCAAATCAGTTTATTCCTGCATTAGAGCTACTTAATGATACATTTTTGATGGATCAATGCGTGATCAGAACAGCCATTAAAGCACTGGCGGAACACGAGATCCTGAGCCAAGTGGCGATTAACTTATCCGCTCATTCATTTTTAGATGAACGACTGCAGCCACACATTCAAGCCTGCTTAAAAGAGCATCAAGTTTCAGCTAATCGCGTTATTTTTGAGATCACTGAATCTGCCAGTATTAACAATCTTAACGCAACCCAGACGATGATCAAAAACCTGAACGATCTTGGCTGTCATTTCGCTATTGATGATTTCGGGACAGGCTTCAGCACTTTTAGCTACCTAAAACAGCTACCCGCACAGCATGTTAAGATAGATGGTTCCTTTGTTCGAGACATGCTCAACGACCCAATTGACCTGGCGCTGGTCAAAGCTGTAAACGATATTAGTCACTCATTAGATAAGTGTTCAGTTGCCGAATATGTTGAAAACAAAGAAATATTTCAACAACTTAAAGAAATAGGTGTGGACTATGGACAGGGTTACTTTATCTCCAGACCGCTCCCTATTGAGCAACTAGCGAGCAGTGCAAAAACTATTTTATCTCTAAAAACAGCGTAGTAACATTTTTATACTAAAGGTTACTTTTACTTCTTGCAAAGTCCACTATAATTAAAGAAACCAGTTTAAAATGTCACCAAATTTTAAGGTAACACCTTAATTTTATAGACATTCAAAGGATTGAGTTACATCTTGCTATGGACTTCAAGGGGTAAATTATGCTGTCATTATCACTGTTTTTACTACTTACAAACTTGCTCATCGCGTATCAATGTTACCGCTATGCCAACACTAAAGGATATCCGGTAAAATTGTTCACAGGGCTTGGTTTGCTACCCTACTTTAATCTAGTGGTTTGGGTTTACTTACTCTTTTTACCAAATTTAACTACTGCAAAAAATATAGAGCAGGCTTAATACAAGCAAGTGTAGTTCCTTTACTAGCGTAAGTTCCTTTATAAATAAAACAGCATGTAATCATGCTGTTTTGTCCCAAGCTTAGGTTAACTAAAAGCGATAGCTAGTTACTGTCTCGGCTAGCTCCTTAGCCGTTTTCTCACCTTTAACACATTGCTGCACCAAGGATTTTGGATAAACAAATACCTGTTTATTGTTTGGATTACTAAGCTCACTGTAAATAAAACTTACATGCTCATTTCTAGGTAAACTTCTTAAACCTGCACCATAGTCACATAAACTTCGGGCTAAGCTGGTTACTAGCATTTTTTCAAACGCCTGCTGCTTTTCTGCTTTCTCTTTCGCTCGTTTGACCCGAGAAGCTTCAAGACTTGCTTTCAGCTTATCCTTAAGGTCTTTTAATTCCGAATCCTTAAGTGAAAGCTTTTCTATGCGTTTCTCAACTTCTCTCAATGACTCCGTAAATTCTTTTACTTGATCATCACTTTCGTGCCTTTTCGCAAACTCCAGCTCCGCTTTTTGGCGTTCAAGTTCCCTCAATTGAATTCTATTCTCTCTTTCTTGCTCTACGGCTTCGCGGACCTTCTCGGCTCCTGCTCTCACTTTCTCAGCTGCATCCGAATAAGCTTGAGAAAAAGCTTCAGCTATCGGCTGTGAAATCTCAATCTCCGCGATGTCCATATCAAATTCCGGTAGTTCAAACTCCCCTATTGCAGCCACATCATCGAGATTATCGATATGAGAGATCCACTCTAAACGGTGCCGGCGTTTTAATGCCAGTTCAAACACAACTCCCTGATCTTTTAAATAATAGCCAGAAACACTACGAACTTGATCTTGTGTATCATGCTGTAGTGCACTCATTAATACCCGCTCAAAAATAGTAACCTCACGCTTTAGCGCTTCATCAACAACTTGGGCCTGAGCAAAGCTTGTAGCAATGGCTGCGACAGCGCCAAAACAAAGTGGAATTAACTTCATGGTTTACCTCGATACTGTGCTAAATTTTGTGTCGGTGTTTGCTCTACTTGCTCTGCCAATTCATTCAATTGCAGCCTAAGTAGGGCTTGATCTTGCGCTCTTTGTGCTTGGATCAGATCAACGAGATTATTCATTGCCAAACTGCGCTCTTTACGATTTTGTTCAACCACTTGTGTTGCTAACTTGGCAAGCGTAGCTTGATCTATTGGCTTAGTCTCATCAAGTTTTGCGAGCATGGCCTGCATAGCGCTTTGCTGCTGTGCCAGTTGTGTTTGTTGAACACTCAACTGTTGATGCAAGCCTAAATTCTGTAGCCAAAGCCCTGATACACCAAGCCCGACAACCAGCCAAGCTGCAACGGCAGCCACTGGCCAAGCGCGAGTTTGATGCTGCAAAGTGAGTTGTGAGGGAGGCGCTTGCTCTTCAAAGCTAGCAGCACGTTGTTGCCAAGTAGTGGCAGCACTCATCATTTCTCGATATTCACTATCTGCCTGAAGTTCAGCCAACTCTGCCTCAGAAAGCACTTTACCATCTAACCACTGCTCAAATAAGTGTGCTAATTTAGCCATGATTTTGCACCTCTAGTTGCCCTTTCATCTTACCTAACGCACTGTATAGCCTAGCCTTTACCGTATTACTTGATAACTCAAGCTGCAGCGCAATTTCATCAAAGGTGTAATGCTGGAAAAACTTTAGCTCCACGACAATGCGCTGCTCAAATGGTAGTTGTTTCAGCGCGATATATATCTCTTCATTACTTTGTTGTTGCGCTATTTTGCTGTCTGGTCCGTGTTGCGGCATCTCAGGTTCTTTACCTTCAATCGATTCAAACTTATGTTTTCGCATGTGATCCACAATCCTTGCATGGGTGATTTTAAATACCCAAGTCGAGAACTTGGCATCGCCATTAAAGGTATGCAGATTTCGATACATACTTAAAAATACATCTTGAGCAATATCTAGCGCGTCTTGCGGATTACCAACCAGCCTCAAACATTGGTTATACACACGGCTATGATGCTGGGCGCAAAGCTTTGACCATGCCCCTTGATTACCTTGCAGTGCTCTTTTTATTAATTGTTTTTCGCTATTAAAAAACACGCAGTTCACTCATCCAATATACTCACTAACTGTTAATCGTAGCGGGCGCAAAAAAAGTTGTTCAGACGGGAAAATTTTTTGAAAAAAAAGCACCGTTAAGGTGCTTCTTTCGTCATCACTACTGCGACTGACATTGGCCACTGATGTAGCCACCAACAAAGTCGCTAAACAGTCTAAAATCTCTGATCCGCCCCGTGGTACGACGCCAAATCAAGCCAATCTCACGATATGCATGATCTTGTGGTGGCATAGCCACTAAAGGTTTACCTTCCAAAATCCCCGCATTAATCGCCATTTGAGGTAAAAACGTTACGCCATTTTTATATTCCACCATACTTAATAAAGTATGTAGGTTTGCCGCCTCAAATGGATTAATGCACGCGCTACGGTTTAAGTGGCAAGCGCTAAGAGCATGTCCCGTCATACAGTGCTCTTTTTCGAGTAAAAATACACTTTGCTCAGGTAACAGGTTAAAGTCCTCTATCGGCTCCGGTACGCTGTACTCAGCGTGGCGAACCAAGCTAAAGTGATCTTTTGCAAGCACTTGAGTATGGAACTTATCGGTTCTATATGGCAGCGCCAACATGGCCATATCAATATGACCATGCTCTAACTTATCCAGTAAGTTATCACTGGTATCTTCAACCAGTACCAAATTAAGCGCTGCAAACTCCTTTTTGCACGCCTGATAAAGTGGCGCAGCAATAAAACTCGCAATGGTGGGAATGATCCCTAACGTCAACTTGCCTGATAACGGATTTTTATAGCTTTTAGTTAGCTCTTTAACGCTCATGGTGTCGTCGATAATTTTCCGCGCTCGTTCAACCACTTCCTCACCAATATCGGTAAACATTAGGCTGCGATTTTCGCGTTCAATTAGCTGACATCCTAATGTCTCTTCAAGGTTTTGTATCGCGCTACTTAGCGTCGATTGACCAATAAAGCATGCTTCCGCTGCACGACCAAAATGTTGGTGCTGATGCACCGCAAGAAGGTATTGTAGTTGTTTGATACTAGGTAAATTCGTCACAAGCTTTACTCTTAATTTTCAACAGCACAAATAAAAAGACCCCAACACCAAAGGTGTTGAGATCTTTTCAAGCTAAAAGTCTGTCTTTTTGAAAAGTGTGGTTTATTTTTATACGCCGAACACTAATCTCAAAATATAGAATATAACAATAGCAAGGGCAGCACCAACTGGCAATGTAATTACCCAAGAAACTACGATGTTACGGATAACACCCATGTTTAATGCCGCAATACCACGTGCCATACCCACACCCAATACCGCACCAACTAAGGTTTGAGTTGTAGAGATTGGTAAGCCTGTGCCTGATGCAATTACTACTGTTGAAGCAGCAGCAAGTTCAGCTGCGAAACCACGGCTAGGAGTAAGATGCGTGATGCCTTCACCGATAGTCTTGATAACTTTCTTACCAAGGATCGCAAGACCCGCAACAATACCTAAACCACCTAGTGGTAGGATCCACCAAGCAAGGGCCGCTTTCTTAGCAATTTCACCATCGTTTTCAACAATGTTTACCACTGCAGCTAATGGACCAATTGCGTTAGCAACGTCATTCGAACCATGCGCGAATGCCATACAACATGCCGTTAGTACCATAAGGATAGCGAATACTTTTTCAACATTATTGAACTGCATTTGCTTGTCTGCATTGGGATCCATCTTCAGCTTAGAAATCGCAATCTTACCGATAATAGCAATGATAATAGCGATACCGATAGCAAGCGCAAAACCTTCGAATGTGCCAAGCTTGATACCAATATGCTTAAGACCTTTTTTGATTGTAACCAAAGACATAACAAAGCCCGCTAGACCCATGTAAATAGGCACAAAGCGTTTGGCATTTTCTAGTGGCTTATTGGTATCAAATATGAGCTTTTGGGCACTCATAAAGATGAGATAAGCAATAAAGCCAGAGATGGCCGGGGTGACAATCCAGCTCCCAACTATGCCTGCAACTTTACCCCATTGAATTGCTTCGCTGCCTACAGCAACTAGCGCAAAACCAATGATTGCACCAATAATTGAGTGCGTCGTAGATACCGGCCAACCTAACATTGAGGCCATCAATAACCAGCTACCCGCAGCAAAAAGTGCAGAGATCATTCCCAGTATCATCAGTTCAGGAATATCAATGAAAGGGGTTGAATCTATAATCCCTTTTCGGATCGTTGATGTTACCTCACCACCAGCAAGATAAGCACCAGCGAATTCGAAGATCATAGCAATGATAATTGCTTGTTTGATGGTAAGTGCTTTTGAACCTACCGAAGTACCCATAGCATTCGCAACATCGTTTGCGCCAATACCATAAGCCATAAAGAAACCAACTGCTGCGGCAATTAAAACCAATACTGTGCCGTAGGATGCAATGATATCCATAAGAAACCTTACTTTATTTTAAAAGATCGATTTTTATTAACGAGCTAACATCAGCTCAAGACGTGAACCAACGCGCTCTGCGATATCTGCAAGCCCACCGACCCATTCGATGATCTTGTATAAGAACATCGCATCAATTGGGTTAAGCTCGCTTTCAACAGCGCGTAACTCTCGACGAATTTTAATTTGCATATCGTCGGTATCTTGCTCGATGGCATCAAGCTCAACTAGCATTTTTTCAACTAAAGTGACTTCACGGCCTCTAAAGCCTGTCTCAAGCAGTTCATCAAACTCATTAATCGCTTCTGATGCTTGTTTAGTTGCGTCCACACAACGAGTGACGTAAGCAAGAAAATCTTTTTGAATGGATTCAGGGATGACCATTTCACGACCGATAACGCGACCTGCGATATCTTTCGCTTTGTTGGCTATCTTATCTTGGTGGGTGATAAGTTCCAGTAAGTCAGTCCGTTCTACTGGCATGAATAAACCACGAGGCAAATGTAAGCGTACTTCACGCTTTAGTTCATCTGCTTCACGCTCTAGGTTGCGGATTTCAATGCGAATTGCATCCGCTTCTGTCCACTCCCCTTTGAAGACATGGTTAAAAAATGGGATCAAAGCCGCACTGGCTTGATGGACTATTTTTATATGCTCTTCAATTGGCTTAATAGGAGATTTAGCAAATACTCCTAAAAACGCGTTACTAGGCATAACTGACCCTTAAATCATATTTGTATGCATGTGCAAAGTGTAATTTTACAGCATTGAGCGCTGTTGTGAACGGTTTTATTGCAAGTTTAGATGAACTTACTATGAAATTGCGCGCCGAAAGCGCGCAACTAATTGATAAGCATCACAAGGTTTTTGCGATATCTTCTTGAGATGTATGACGAATATCTTTGCCATTTACGAAATAAATCACATATTCCGCAATATTTTGACAACGATCGCCGATACGCTCTAATGAGCGTACAGACCAAATTAAATCCATAATTTTTGGAATAGAACGCGGGTCTTCCATCATATAGGTCATAATTTGACGCGTTACAGCTTCGTATTCACGGTCCACTTTGGCATCCGCTTTGTGCACTTCAAAGGCCTTTTGCGCGTCCATCCGGGCAAACGCATCGAGCACATCATGCAGCATTTGTGATACTTGTCGACCCATATTGTCAATATTCACCAATAGATCTTGCTGATCTTTGGTAAACGAATCCAAGGCAACTTTGGCAATACGCTCCGCTTCGTCTCCGATACGCTCAAGATCTGCAATCGTTTTAGCGATGGCAACAACCAAACGCAAGTCACTGGCTGCAGGCTGTCTTTTGGCGATGATACGTGTACATTCTTCGTCAATATTCACTTCCATCGCATTGACTTTGTAGTCGTTCTGACTGACCTTTTTCGCTTTTTCAGCATCATTGTGATTAACCGCATCAAGCGCAGTGTTTAATTGCTGCTCTACCAGTCCACCCATACTGAGTACGTGATTTCTCACGTTTTCTAGCTCTTCATTAAAGCGGCCAGAAATGTGCTTATTAATATTGTGTTCCATTATATTCTCCTCGCAAGCTCGCCTTAACCGTAACGACCTGTAATATAGTCTTCTGTTTTCTTCTTAGACGGCGTGGTGAATAAGGTATTGGTATCTGCATACTCAATTAACTCACCCATATACATAAACGCAGTTTGATCAGATACACGCGCAGCTTGTTGCATGTTATGTGTAACGATAACTACAGTATACTTGTTTTTCAGGTCGTTAATGAGTTCTTCGATAACCAATGTTGAAATTGGATCGAGTGCTGATGTTGGTTCATCAAGTAACAACACTTCTGGTTCAATCGCGATAGAGCGAGCAATCACCAAACGCTGCTGCTGACCACCAGATAAACCAAATGCACTGTCATGAAGTCGGTCTTTCACTTCATCCCAAAGTGCGGCGCCACGGAGTGACTTTTCAACCACTTCGTCTAACTTGCGCTTATCTTTGATCCCTTGCAGACGTAGACCATAAACCACATTCTCATAAATAGATTTAGGGAAAGGGTTTGGTCTTTGGAATACCATGCCTACGTTACGGCGCAGTGCCGCAACATCTACGCTCTTGTCATAAATGTTCTGTCCTTGAAGGTTGATTTCCCCTTCAATACGACAGCTATCAACAAGGTCGTTCATACGGTTAATACAACGCAATAACGTTGACTTACCACAACCTGATGGACCGATAAACGCGGTTACCTGCCCTTTTGGGATCAACATATTGACGTTACTAAGGGCTTGTTTATCACCATAGTAAAGATCTAGGTTTTTGATCTCTAGTGCGGTGAGTTCTGGACTTAAGTTTGCTAAATCAAGCTTGTTATTGCCGTTTGCTTGATTGACTTCTGGCGCTACTGTAATCATGTTTTTACCTATTAAAAATCTTTACTATTAATGCTCTAACGATCTGAATTTTTCGCGTAAGTGGTTACGAATACCAATTGCTGTGATATTCAGTGCAATAATCACTGTAACCAGTAGGAACGCGGTTGCATAAACCAAAGGTCTAGCAGCTTCAACATTCGGGCTTTGGAAGCCAACATCATAAATATGGAATCCTAAGTGCATAAACTTACGATCCAAGTGAATATAGGGGAAGTTTCCGTCTAGCGGTAGGGTTGGTGCCATTTTTACTACACCAACCAGCATCAGAGGGGCCACCTCGCCCGCGGCACGCGCAACAGCAAGAATAAGACCCGTCATAATTGCCGGACTTGCCATTGGAACAATGATCCGCCATAGGGTTTCTGCTTGAGTCGCACCAAGCGCAAGTGAACCATGACGCACTGAGCTTGGGATCCGAGACAGACCTTCTTCCGTGGATACAATAACCACAGGCAAAGTAAGGATAGCAAGTGTAAGTGCAGACCAAATCACACCCGGTGTACCAAATACAGGACTTGGCGCAGCCTCAGGGTAGAAAAGTTCATCAATTGACCCACCTAGCATATAAACGAAGAATCCTAAGCCAAACACCCCATATACAATGGATGGAACACCTGCAAGGTTGATCACCGCGATGCGGATCATCTTGGTCACGGCATTCTTTGCTGCATACTCATGAAGATAAATTGCCGCAATAACGCCGAATGGTGTCACGATCACCGCCATCAGCATAACCATAAATACCGTACCAAAGATTGCAGGGAATACCCCACCTTCGGTGTTTGCTTCACGCGGGTCATCACTCACAAACTTGCTGATTTGCACCAGGTAGTGACCCACCTTGGCAAAAAAGCCCATGTCATTTGGAAACCAAACGTCCAACACTTGATACAGAGGTAAAGTCACTTCTTCACCACGCATATCACGGACCACAACTTGGTCACGCTTGGCCTGTTTTCTTAGCTCAAATAAACGCTTTTCGAAGACTTTGTAATCTTCGCGTAACTCAGCACGGCGTGCATTTAACTCTGCTAACTTTTCCTCTGTCAGGTCATTATCAAGCTGATACGACTTTTCTTTTAAACGTAGACGTTCAAGCTCATAGTTAATGTGCCCGATTTCGCTATTTTGTAGATCAAGCGCTTCGTCATTAAGGTCAACGGCGCGTTCAACAAGCTCATGTAGCCTTTCAATCGGCTGCTCAGTGACTACTTTACCGTCTTCTAAAACGCGGGCAACATAGCCATAGAAATTACCATTTTTACTACGTTCAAATACCGCTAATTCCGCTGGCGTAGACTGGCTTTTGATATCCGTTGATAATACCCAACGGAAATCAAGTTCTACATATTCACGGTTACCCGTTTTAACGAGCAAACGCTCGATTTGTTCGCTGTTGTAACCTGAAAGATCGAATCCAGCCGCTTCAAGGCGAGATTTTGGTACCATCTCGCGGTCGTATATTTCACCAATAACGGTTTGCTTAGCCACTGAACCGTCAAGATGCATCTCAACAACTTGAGACGGCCAAAAGAAGCTCAGTCCTTTCCACGCGATCATCGCAAGTAGTCCAATTACTGAAATCAAACTAATACTGACCGCGCCACCTGTCATCCAGATCCACGGAGAACCTGACTTAAACCACTGTTTTACCATGTCATGTCACTCCAATTACATTGAGCTGTACTTTTCACGCAGCTGCTGGCGAACAAACTCAGCAACGGTGTTAAATACAAAAGTAAAAATAAACAATACAAAGGCAGCTAGGAACAGAATGCGATAGTGAGAGCTGCCAACTTCAGACTCCGGCATTTCCACCGCAATGTTTGCAGCAAGCGTACGCATACCCTGGAAGATACTCCAGTCCATGATTGGCGTGTTACCAGTTGCCATTAATACAATCATGGTTTCCCCTACAGCGCGGCCAAGACCCATCATTACCGCAGAGAAGATACCTGGACTTGCTGTTAGTAATACTACACGAACCAAAGTCTGCCACTGCGTGGCACCGAGTGCTAATGAGCCATTAGAAAGATGCTTAGGTACGCTAAATACCGCGTCTTCTGCAATAGAAAAGATTGTAGGAATAACCGCAAAGCCCATCGCGATCCCCACCACTAGCGAGTTACGCTGGTCGAATGTTAGACCTAACTCATTGGTTAGATACTGACGCACATTACCGCCAAACAGCCAAGACTCAATACCAGCGCTCATGGCGAATGAAATCCAGCCTACAATGAGTACAACAGGGATCAGTAAGATTGAATGCCAGCCTTCAGGCACAACGTGTCTTACTTTTGCAGGTAGCTTAGTCCAGCCAAATGCCGTTGCTATCATCGCGATTGGCAATAACACCAATAAAGCAACCACAGCGGGTAGATGCGTTTCAATTAAAGGCGCTAGCCAAAGACCCGCCAAGAAGCCCAAGATAACCGTTGGTAGTGCTTCCATTATCTCGACCGTTGGTTTCACCACGCGGCGTAATTCACTCGACATGAAATAGGCGGTGTAGATTGCTGACGCTAATGCAATAGGAACAGCAAACAACATGGCATAAAGCGCCGCTTTTATGGTACCGAATGAAATAGGCACTAATGAGAATTTCGACTCAAAGTCATCACTCGCAGAGGTTGACTGCCAAGTATAAGCAGGCTCAGGATACCCTTCGTACCATACCTCTTGCCACAAAGCAGACCAAGTTACTTCTGGGTGTTCATTGTGTAGTTCTACCACCGTTAACGTATCATCGGCGAGTAACAAAGCCGCATTAGCTCGAGGTGCTACCGCAAACTTTTGCACAGCTTTATCTGTAATTTTACCTTGCCATAAGTGTGCTTCACTGGTGGTGTAATATAGACCTAATTGACCATTTTCGTTGGTCGTGAAGAAAGTACGGCGATAATATTCACTAAATAGTTTGACCTGTTTGCTCTTTGGTGTCTCAAAAGAGCGGATTTTAGCAAACTGGCGTCCATCATCGGTATTGACTTCAAACCACTGTGAAACCTCACCGTTGTCGTTAGCAAGCATTAATGAATTGGCGCCCGCTAGCAGATTCATATCGACCAAATTGGCATTTTCTTCGTTTGCTGCAAGCAATTGGAATAACTCAACTTCAGAAGCATAGCGAGAATCAAAGACGTAAACCTGATTTGCTGAGCGAACAAATGTGCGCGATGTGTCTGGAGAAATAAGTAACTCATCAACACGACCATCAATATCTAGCTCGGTACGCTCAACTGCCCACTCAACCTCTCCAGTAAACATGTTTTCTTCTGCAACAAAGGAGGCAAAAATCACACGTTTATCCGCAGTCTGTGCAACAACAGCAGTTTTATCTTCGAAGTGACTAAAGGCGAATTTACGAATTGCTTGCCCTTGTTCATCAACTATCAGTTGCTTCGCATTAAGTGGATAACTTAAGCGAGGGGTTAAAACACGTTGATTTCCCGGAAAGCTTACCGTAAACATCGGCTTCACGAGTTGTACCTGACCGTTATCCAGACCAAATGCATATTGCCCTAAGAAAGGCGCACTTTCTGCAAATGCTGTGACATTACCGTCAAGTTCAACATCCAATGTATCTAGTAATTTACCGGCGCTTTCACCTTTGATCTGGTAATAATCTACCGAACCTCTGCTGCCGAGTAAGTACGCAATTTCCGTTTGTTCTTCTACCCCTACACCTAAATATGTTTTGTCTTGTGTAAGCTGAATATCCATACGCTTTTCAACCTTTGCTGATTCAAAGATTGGTTGAACGACATATAGTAAATAGAAGAAGATAAGTAAAAGTGCGACTAATACCATTACTCCACCAGAAGTAATGCCAAATTGTGCAAACCTGTCTTTAAAGAGACGGCTTCTATCCGTTTTAAAGGATGGCTTTTGCGGATTTGAAGTCATCAATATACCCTTTGGTTTAAAAATTGGGGGCATTATATTTCATCAAGATGACAGTTGTGTTACACCTGAGACACAATTGAACTTTCTTCAATTGGCATTTACCCTCAAATTCATTATAAGAATAATGGAACTAATCGGCTCAAAAAACGCTCTGATTGTTAGCCTAGAGTAAATACATAAATTTCGTTGCATTTCTTTACATTAAGTGTTTCTGAGCACTGGACAAAGTAAGTTTTTAGACTAGTCTAAATCATGCGCCGAATTCGTTTTTTCGCCTACGGGCGCCACAAAAAAAGAGACATGATATGAAGCAGTTAATATTAACACTTATAGGTAAGGACCGACCGGGTCTCGTTGAGGAAATCTCTTCCACTATTCTTTCCCACCATGGCAATTGGTTAACCAGTAATTTAAGCCACCTTGCTGGACAATTCGCAGGCATAGTGCAGGTTGAGGTTGCTGAAGAACATTTGCAAGAAATACAAGATGCATTGCATAAATTGCCAGGTTTAGACGTGAGAGTTGAATCAGGCGAAAACTTGCCAGCGCAAGAAGAGCCAGACACATTAAATTTAATCATTACAGGCAACGATAGACCGGGAATTGTGCAAGAACTTGCTACGGTTATTCGCCACAAAGGTGCAAACATCACGCACCTAACTTCAAAACAACGTAGTGCTCCAAACTGGGGACTACCTATTTTCAGCGCTTTTGCAACCGTGACTTTACCTGCCGGCACGGTCAAAGAAAACGTAATTGAAGCACTCGAGTCAATCACCAGTGATTTGATCGTGGACATAGAAGAAAGCTAAAACCTACACTATACTCATGATGGTTGAATGACAAACACGACAGGCGCGTTGTGTTTGTCATAATTATGTCACACACCCTGCTTAAGCTGTAAAAATAAGCTGTACCTATGGAAAGAACCATGCAGGCCGTATCTCCAGAGCATAAAACTATCACGTACTTTGCCAAAGAATTAAGCTGGCTTTCTTTTAACGAACGCGTTTTACAAGAAGCCAAAGACCCAACCAACCCGATCATCGAGCGGATCCGCTTTCTTGGTATATTTTCCAATAATTTAGACGAGTTTTTCCAAGTTCGTGTTGCAGATGTAAAGCGCCGTATCTTATTAAATAATCTGCCTGATACCAATTTCGATGAAGATGAAGTGCTACTCGCCGACATTCAAAAGAAAGTGTTGGAACTGGGTAAGAAGTTTAGTGTTATTTATGATCAGATCCTCATCGATTTAAATGAGCATCATATCCATATTAAGCAACCTGATGCGCTGTCTGACTTCCACAAGAATTGGTTGGCTAACTACTTTAAAGACCAAGTGCTACCTCACCTATTACCAATGATGATTAACGAAAGTAAGGACTATTCGGACAACATCAATGACACCATGACCCACCTATTTGTGGAGTTAAATGGAGAAAAACAGCATCACGCCTTTTTGGAAGTCCCGACTGACCGTCTGAACCGTTTTGTCCAGCTGCCACCAGAAAAAACCCGAAGGCATAAAACGATTGTGTTGCTTGATGACGTTATTCGATTTTTTATTGCCGATGTGTTTAAAAGTTTTTTCAAGTTTGAGCGCATTGAAGCCTATTCGATGAAGCTCACTCGAGACGCTGAGTACAACTTAGATGATGAGCTAGAAGAAGGCGTGTTAGATACGATGTCTAAAGGCCTGAAACAGCGTTTATATGCCGAGCCTGTACGTTTAGTCTACGAAGAATCTATGCCTGAAGAAATGCTCAAGCTGATGAAAAAGCGCTTAGGGGTGACAGGTCAAGATGCCATGATCCCAGGCGGTAGATATCGCAATTTCAGAGATTTTATTTCTTTTCCAAATGTTGGCCGCGGCTATCTAGAAAACAAGCCATTACCGCCGCTTAAAAGTGCAGCCTTTTCAAAATATAGCAGCGTCTTTCGCGCAATTTCAGTTCAAGATATCTTACTGTACTACCCCTACCATACCTTCAATCACATGCTGGAATATATCCGCCAAGCGGCGTTTGACCCCAGAGTGACGCAAATCAAGGTCAACATTTATCGTGTGGCAAAGCAATCTCGATTGATAGGCTCATTGATCAATGCAGCAAAAAATGGCAAAAAAGTCACCGTGATGGTTGAATTGAAAGCCCGCTTCGATGAGCAAAATAATATTGAATGGGCAAAACTCATGAGTGAATACGGTATTAAGGTCATGATTGGCATACCGGCGCTTAAGGTCCATAGTAAACTTTGTGTGGTTCACCGTAGAGAAAAAGGCAAAATCGTCAAATATGCACACATAGGTACGGGTAACTTCCACGAAAAAACTGCTCGGATTTATACTGATTTCAGTCTATTTACCAAACACCCCGATATTACGGAAGAATGCGATAGCGTGTTTCGCTTTATCGAGAGTAGTTACCTGCCGTTTAAATTCGAACACCTGATGATTTCCCCCATCAATGCACGCAGTAGAATTGTAGAGTTGATCGATGAAGAGATAACTCATGCAGAGCAAGGGAGAACAGGAAAAGTAACAATTAAGATCAACAACTTAGTTGATAAGCAGCTCGTTGATAAGCTTTACGAAGCATCGCGAAAAGGCGTCAAGATCCGCCTCATTGTGCGGGGTATGTGTGCCCTTGTACCGGGCCTTGCACAGTTTAGCGATAATATAAAAATCATTAGTATCGTCGATCGTTTCTTAGAACACCCGCGAGTGATGATTTTCGACAACAACGGCGACCCCAAGGTCTATATTTCTTCAGCTGACTGGATGACCCGTAACCTTGACCACCGTGTTGAAGTCGGCACACCTATTTATGCCGAGCATTTGAAGAAACTAATTATCGATATCATTGAACTGCAGTTTAAAGATCGCACCAAAGCCAGAGTTATTGACGCCGAACAGAAGAATCTGTACGTTCGCCGAGGTAACCGTAAAAAAATTCGCTCTCAGATTGCGATTTATGACCATTTAAAAAAATGGGAGTTACACCAATTAAATGAAGCGAAAGAATAACCGTTGAGGAAGAATATATGCGCGACTACCCTTCTATTGCCGCAGTGGACTTAGGTTCAAATAGTTTTCACCTTGTTGTAGCAAGAGAAGTAGATGGTCGCCTTCAACTCCTCCATAAAGAAAAACAACGTGTATACTTGGCCGCAGGCCTTGATGATGATTTCAATTTAAGTGACGACGCAATAGCCCGAGCATTAGATACACTCTCACAATTTGCGACGACACTACATGATTTTCCGAAAGAATCCGTGCAAGTAGTGGCAACCTATACACTGCGAAATTGCAAAAACCTTAATTATTTTCTCGCTAAGGCAAAACAAGTTTTTCCATACCCAATCAATGTGATTTCAGGTCAAGAAGAAGCTCGGCTTATTTACCAAGGGGTCGCCAACCATGAACATGACAGTCATAACCGTTTGGTTATCGACATCGGTGGTGGCAGCACAGAGTTGGTTATTGGTCAGCACCTAACACACAAACTGTTAAGTAGTCGCAATGTAGGCTGCGTGACCATGCAAAAAGCCTACTTTGCTGATGGTAAGCTATCTGCAAAGCGATTTAAAAAAGCAGAAATAAAAGCAGAGCAACAAATTGAGAGTGTTACCGCGAGCTACTTAAGGCTCGGCTGGAATAGCGTTATCGGTACTTCCGGTACTATTAAGGCGATTGCGGCCATGGTTCACGAGCTCACTCAAGCCGATGAAATTACCCTGCCTATTTTGGAGCAAATTAAGCAGTTATTTATTGATGCTGGACACATAGACAACGTCTCCTTAAAAGCACTACCTGAGGAGCGAAAAAGCAGTATTGCTGGCGGCCTTGCTGTATTGATAGCACTGTTTAGACAATTAGGACTTGAGCGCATGCGCCTTAGTGAATATGCATTGCGAGAAGGCTTATTGTTTGAAATGCATCAAACCGACGAGTTTGATATTCGTACCCGCACAATTAACACGTTCAGCGATCACTATAATATTGATAAGCAGCACGCCGAAAATATTTGTGAAACCATAAAGCTTTTTAGCACTCAACTAAAGGCGCAATGGCAACTATCCTCTTATGATGTCGAAATGTTATGTTGGGCAGCAAAACTCCACGAAGTTGGGCTTGCCATTAACTCTTCCGGCATGCATAAACACGGTGCATATATTGTCAGACACAGTCAACTTCCGGGCTTTACTCAAGCCCAGCAATTAAGGCTAAGTGCACTTGTACGCTTTTATCGAAAAAAAATAAAAATGCCAGAGTTAACAGAGTTAATCGACGAAGAACTAACCCACTTTAACCGTATTTTGGCAGTGTTTCGTCTCAGCGTTTTAGTGAACCAAAAACGCCAGCAAGACCAACTCCCAGAGCTAAGCATCACAGCCGTTGATAACGCCTTAATACTTCACATTGCAGCTGAGTGGATCGAATCACATTCACTGTTTCAAGCAGATTTAGAGCAAGAACAACACTATTTAAAAACAATAGGTATTCAATTTAACCTGAGCTTTGGATAAGTATTACCAATAGCTAGCATTAGCGCTTAGATGGGCAGCTAGAAAGGCGCTAATTATCCGCAACTCCTATTACTTACCTTTTCATATTGTCAGGTGAGAACTACTGTTCATCACCTGCCACAATAGAGAGGATCTCATCTGCGTAGGCTCGACTAGAAAGCGCCATATCATAGAGATAATTGGTCGGTGTTGCTGGTCGAATAGCTTGTAAAATAAGCTCAGCCTCGCGCCAGTCATTGCGCTCAATTTCGAATGCTAAACGTAGCGCTCCACCAAGCAATCCTTGATAACTCAGTAACGCGCTGGAAAGCGAATCATCGAGAGAAAATTCCGCAGCAATCACAGAAAGATCAACATCAAGGATCACATCTAGGATAGACATGAGACCAAGTAAATAGCCGGTTTCTGCCATTTCTTCGCCCCCTGGCATCAAAAATGTTTCCACAAACTTGGCACGAGTTAACCCCATTCTTGTCAGCTCACTGGGCTTATCTGAACCCAATTCGCTCAACGCGAGTACTTTAACAAACTGCCTAATTGCGTCTTCACCTAAATACACAACGGCCTGAGAAATAGACTTGATTTCTAATCTGTCTTCACCGGCTTTCGCGTTCGCCAGTTTTAGCAATCGTGCGGTTAAACTCAGATCTTTGCTTACTCTAGTTTGTATTTCTTTAAAGCATAAAGACTTTCTGGCTGTTGCTTGTAGCAGCTGAAAGACCACCATTTTCGATGGTTCCACGTTGCCATGGTTGAGCATTTCAGGCTTGGCGAAAAAGAAACCTTGGAAAAAATCAGCTCCAGAGGATTTGATGATCTCGAACTCTTCTTTTGTTTCAATACGCTCAACAATAACCTTAATATCGGGATACTGACGCTTGAGCTTTTTTACCGTCATATTGGTTTTTATAATTGGCTGCTCAACCTCAATTTTGACGAACTCCATGAGTGGTAACAGCGGATCCCACTTTGACGTGCCGTCGTAGTCATCTAGCGCAAACCGGTAGCCTTTCTCTGTTAACTTAGTCACTGTATTCACCAGTGAAGGAATATTTTTAGAGCGCTCAACGATTTCCACCACAATCTTTTGTGGCGCTAATAAGCTAGGTAATTCTTGCAGCAAGGATTCGTCGGATAGGTTGATAAAGGCAAGCTGTCCCGCAGCCAAACGGTCTACACCGATAAACATTAGGGAGTTAAAAAACATTCGCCCAGTCGCTTGCCCATCGCTCACCCCTACTGGGAAAGCATTGTTGTCTGAGTCTCTGTAAAGCAACTCATAGGCAAAGACTTCTTGATCTGGCCGCAAAATGGCCTGTCGTGCAATATACTGCACCGCTGATTTACGTACTTCAGTCACCGGACCACTCATTAACATTCGTATCCTTTATTAGGTAAAAGGAAACCACGTATCTCGGAGCGTATAATATGGTAACGCCCCGAGCAATAAAAAAGTTTCGCTATTTTACAACACTTATAACCAAAAGTTACCAACTTATTAAACTAAGTCCTTATAAAGAGTAGGCTTTTAATTCACAGAACGCCAGCGGCTTGCCTGTCTAAGAAAAGTTAAGCTAAGATGAGTGCATGAAGCAAGTTTTGATCGTCTGGTTATTCGCCTTTGCCGGTTTGACTAAGGCAGAACAAGTCCCCTACTTAAAGTACAGTTTAAGTGGCTCGGGAAGCTTTTACCCTTATTTTACTCACAGCGAAGATGCGCCTGGGATCCTACCTGAAATGGTAGAAGCCATTTTGGTTAAGGCAAAGATCAGAGGCGAAAATCTGCTTCTCCCAGCAAAGCGCACTAACTTTTATTTAGAGAAGCAGCAAATTGATTTTGATATCATCAGTCCAGATTGGCTGAACGAGCAGCAAAAGCAAGACGATAGATTTATCTATTCAGACCCCATTCTACCTATTAAAGAGTACGTTGTTACTCGTCAGTCTCAACCGCCAGTACTAACCCTAGCGGGTATTGAAGTTGGGACAGTGAGAGGCTACTACTACCATGATGACCACATATTCGAGCGGGTTGATTTCGCATCCGAAAAGGAACTACTGCAGGCCCTAAACTTACGCCGAATTGAACATATTATCATTGGTGATTTGCCCGCATTATATTGGTCAGAACAACTAGGTATTGCTTTTAGCTTCAACCAACTACATTCAGAAGGAATGTTGCAGCTACGCCTGTTAGCTAAGCATCAAGGATTACTTAAGCGGATAAATCAGGCTATCGCACAACTTAAAGACACTGGTGAAATCGAAAAAATAGAACAGCAGTATATTTCACAACTACCTATACACGCAAAAGGTGGCAGATAACCTCTGCTCTGGACATAGATCAAGTTATACGCATAAATTCTTCCCATAAATTGAGCATCAATTGACGCATTTGGTATAATGGCGCTTTTACAGCTTGGGAAATCATTATGACTATCGCTGCCGCGCTTGCTGAGCGCAGTAACAATCAATGTGAGCTATGTACCTCAACGGATGGTCTCGAAGTATACGAAGTACCACCAGTCGCCGAGGCGCATTCTGACAAATGTGTTTATCTTTGTAGCCAGTGCAAACCACAGGTTGAAGGTCAACAGGATTTAGAAGCCAACCATTGGCACTGTTTAAACGATAGTATGTGGAGCCAAGTTCCTGCCGTTCAGGTTGTTGCCTACCGTATGCTTAAACGCCTCGCGCCAGATAATGGTTGGGCTCAAGATGCATTAGACATGCAGTATCTAGAAGATGAGACTCGAGCATGGGCTGATCAAGCACTTGCAGAGGATGACGACCTTGTCCACTTAGACAGTAACGGGGTGAAGCTGAGTGCTGGTGACACTGTAACCTTGATTAAAGACTTGGATGTTAAAGGTAGTAGCCTAGTTGCAAAACGCGGCACTGCGGTACGTAACATTCGTCTTTCGCCTTCAAACCCAGAGCATATTGAAGGCCGTGTAGAGGGTCAAAACATCGTTATTTTAACGAAGTTTGTTAAGAAATAACTAGCGCTAGCTAACACCCCCCAAGATAAACTGCTAAGTATCTTCAATACCTTATCGACTAGGGCCTGTTGATCTTTGCTGTTTGATTTTTGTTCTCCTGAGTGTGTTTTGGTCGCGACGCTCGACTTGCCGCCTAGTAATCTAGGCAAAAGTTGAGCAACAATGAACAAAGCGCACTCAGGTGAACCCAAAGGGCAGCGCTTGATTAGCATTTCTACTGTGTTCTCGCCTGACTCACATAGAATAACTATGCTACGCAGGCTCTGCCTTGTACAAATACCAATCAAACTGCTGCAAAAACAAACTTGAAAGGTAAACAGGCCCTAGATAGCTTAGCAGTTTATTTTTACTATTCTTCTACTAATTGAATGCTGCGATAAAACGCACCATCATCCTCGGCCAATAACGAAACCAGCTCGGGCAGCACTTGATCCATGGTTTTCTTTAAGGTCCAAGGCGGATTGATCACCATCATTCCAGAAGCCGTCATGCCTCGTTCTTGGGTATCTGCGCGGGTGGCAAGTTCAAACACTTGAATATTACGCACTCCAGATTCAATCAGGCTAGACTCCATGGCATCAATGCGTTCACGGTCAACAACGGGATACCAGATCATATACACGCCGGAATCAAACTTTTTGTGCGCTTTTATGATGCTTTTAACCGCAACATCATAATCGGATTTGATCTCATAAGGAGGATCCATCAGCACGCAGGCTCTACGTGAAGCTGGTGGCACCAATCCTAATAGCCCTTTAAAACCATCACTCCCTGTGACTCGTAGTGACTTTTTATGTGCCGTATTTTGCTGTAACAGCTCTAGATCTTTTGGGTGTAATTCAAAAAACCAGCCGTTATCCTGACGACGTAAGAAATGCTCCGCCACCTTAGGAGAGCCGGGATAATGACTTAATTTATCGCCTTCGTTAAAAGACTTGATTAGTGCCACATAATCGCTAATTGCCGACACGGATCCAGAATAATTCCACAGCTTAGCGATGCCTTGCAGATACTCCTGAGTTTTTTGTGCATCACTGCTCGCCAGCTCAAAAAAACCAGCGCCAGAGTGCGTATCCACGTAATCGTACGGCTTATCTTTTTTAGCCATGTATGACAGAGATTCTGCCAATACTAAATGTTTGATCACATCGGCAGGGTTTCCTGCATGAAAAGAATGTCGGTAACTGAGCATAACCCCGCCTTGATAAAAATAATAACAACACAGGTGAAATAAACCTGAGCTAAATTTGAGCAATGATTCATCAATTTTTAACTTTAGACTGAATCACTTCTGAACAAAATATTCCAATATCGGCATTATCTCTTAAAAGTTGAGAAAAATCAGCAGAAAGTCGCGTAAACACTAGCATCCTTAGCCGCTTTGTTTTACATTTGCATGACAAATCACAGTCATATGAGCGCATTAATGAATAACCAAGATCTCCAAAAACTCGACCAGTTGATTGACCAACTTTTGAGCCAAAATAACCAGTTAAAATCGGAAGTTTCGGCACTAAAAGAACAAAATCAAAAACTCATCGATGAAAATGAAACCCTACAGCTTGAAATGCTAGAAAGCGAAGAAAAGCAAAAAGAATTTAGTTCATCTTTATCTGGCCTACTTGATAAGTTGCAAACACAACAGGCTAGCTAATGTCTGAGCAGAATAACCAAGTAACAGTGACGTTACTTGGCAAGTCACATCAATTTGCATGTGCGCCAGATCAAGAAGAAGCGCTGCATAACGCCGTAGCGCTTTTAGACCGACGTGTAGAAGAAATGCGTAAACGCTCAACCGTTCGCAATGATCACAATGCGTTATTACTCGCAGCCCTACATCTTTGTCATGATTTACAAGCATTGGAAGCAAAGCAACAGCAAGACACAGAATTCGTTTCCACGCTCATCGACAAGTTAGTGCTGCCAGCAGGCGAATAATGCCGACATACTGGAGCAAACCTATCTTACGCAGCATCTCTCTTATTTGGGCTATCACTCTATTGGCGGCAAGTTTTAAAAGCACCGCCACCAATGCTAACCAGTTCCATAAAGTCAATGACGCGGTTTATTTTATCCAAGGAAAAGATAGCGCTTTACAGCCCAATCAAGCTTTAGTTATTGGCAAACAGTGTGCACTGTTAGCATCCATACATGGCGATCTTGTCGCCACAGAAGCCTTTATCCACGAATTAGAAAAGCGCCTCACCGTTCCGCTTTGTTACGTAATCTCTTTGCATGCCGATATCAAACAAGACACCAGCATAGTGCTACTCAAGCATGCTTATCCAAATTTACAATGGCTAAGTCCAACGGCAACATCAGCCAACGCATTGACGACAGCCTTTCACTCACAGCTTGAGCTTTTTAACCAAAGCGTCATGCTTAGTGAAAATCGTATCGCGCTTCTTGAGCCAAGTGAACGGCCAAAGTGGCAAGCCAAACTTGCACTAGCAAAAAATAGGATTGCAACGTGGTCCAAGCTCGCCACACAAGCGCCATCGAGTAAAGCCATTGATAACGCGCCTAAAACCGTGGAGCTCGGAGATTTGGTGGTTGAGCTTACTCAAGTCACGGGCTTTAGCGGTCATGACATCAGTGTTTATCTGCCAAAATATCAAGGCTTGATAGCAGGTTATAGCGTGGATCAGATCCCACTTGCGCATTTACCACATACTACACAGTGGCAACAAGCGATTACTCACTTTAATCGCTATGCACTCGATTGGATATTACCAGCAACAGGAAAACCCTATCGTCCAGAAATGCTGACCACTCCAGCACAATTTTTGGCTTTATTAGAGTTACAAGACACTCAGCAAGCAATTGAAAAAATAAGTATTTTATATCCAGATAAGCACATGCAGCAACGCGCGTTATTGCAGTGGCAGCACTTTCAACAGCAAAGAAATTTTGAATAAAACTTAACCTCTCGGTATAGTTAAAGGATGAACAGAGTATTAATACAGCTGAGCGGGTTAATATTATTAACCATGCTCTCTGGGTGTAAAAGCAGTAGCAGTCCACAGGTGAGCAGGCAAGCCATTTTGTCGGCTCTCACTCAAGTGCCCGTAGAAAAGCCTGTCACGCCTCTTGCTATAGTTGAGGTAAAACCACCCAAAGCCACTACTGTTAAAGCCCCTCTCAGAGACGATGATTTATGGCAACACATACGCCAAAAGCTCAGTTTTAATACTGCACCTCACCCAAGACTTGATAAGCGCATAAAATGGTATTTATCACAGCCTAATTATCTCAATGTGGTAAATAGGCGCGCCGCTCCCTACTTTTATCACGTAGTAAAAAAGGTAGAACGCAAAGGCCTTCCTATTGAAATCGCATTACTTCCTTTTGTCGAAAGTGACTTTAGACCAAAAGCAAAATCGCAACAAAATGCTGTTGGAGTTTGGCAGCTAGTGGATGCCACTGCCTACCATTTCGGCATCAAGAAAGATGAATGGTATGACGGTCGACAGGATGTGTTAGCATCGACCGACGCCGCGCTTGATTATTTGCTGTACTTGCATGAACGCTTTGATGGCGACTGGCTACACGCGCTTGCAGCCTACAATAGTGGTGAAGGGCGCGTCAAAAAGGCCATCGCAAAAAATAAAAAAACAGGAAAGTCGACCCACTTTTGGCATTTAACATTACCAAAAGAAACTGCAGACTACGTGCCCAAACTCTTAGCGCTCAGCCACTTACTAAAAACCTCACCCAAGGGTTTTAAGATACCAAGTTTGCCCAATAAAGCCACTACGTCGATACTTGATATTGGACAGCAATTTGACGTCAATCAACTGGCTAAACTCAGTGGCATCAAAAAGCGTCAACTATACGCACTCAATCAAGGGATCTTAAAACATAGAAGCTCTCCAAACGGTCCGCACAAAGTGTTATTACCGTTATCCGAGCAAGCATTATTGAAAAGTGCATTTTTCAGGGAAAACTTCAGCCAAGGCTACACAGTCAAAGCCAACGACACACTCTACCGCATCGCATTAAATGCGGGGATGAGTGTTAGTGCACTGAAAGCGCTAAACAATAAGCGCTCTGATTTGATCCGAGTTGGCGAAAAGCTATTAGTTTCCGAGAGTAATGAGCAGTTAGATTTACTCGTCGACTATGATGTAAGCCCTTATATTAAAGAAATAAAAGCCAAACCCATACCTCAAGTGGAACATCACCACACCATAAAACAAGGTGAGTCATTGTGGACAATCAGCCGTCACTACAAGGTCGCGGTAAAAGATTTATTAAATTGGAATTCACTCACGGCACAGAGTCTATTAAAACCGGGCAAAGTGTTAATGGTATTTTTACCGGCTCCTGCTGCGCCAAAAAGCAATAAGACTCAACCAGCTAGCTCCTCAATCTCTAGCATTGAAGCGCTCCAATCAATACTGCGCCATGGCAAACCAAAGCAAGGTGAGAGCCCAAATTAAAGGGATAGACTTGCGTCCGAGAAGCGCACTCACGTAAACTACACGCTTTACAGGTGGATGCTAAATGGCGTCACCGAATACTATTTATTTAAGGTTTACTTATGCAAATTGCAAAGAACACAGTGGTAGAGTTTCACTACACACTTCACGAAGGTGACAGCCAAATCGAATCAAGCAAAGAAGGCGAGCCACTAAACTACCTGCACGGTACTGAAGGCATGCTACCTGGTCTTGAAAGTGAACTTGAAGGTAAAACCGGTGGCGATAGCTTTACGGTAACCTTAACGCCTGAGCAAGCTTATGGCGAATATCAAGAAGGTCTAGTACAGCGCATTCCTATTAAGCACCTTCAAGGTATTGGTGACAGCAAAGTTTGGAAGCCAGGCATGACTGCTATTGTCGATTCAAACCAAGGTCGTCATCAGGTTAAGGTAGTAAAAGTAGGACGCTTTAATGCGGACTGCGACTTAAACCACCCATTTGCAGGCAAAACACTAACGTTTGATGTTGAGATCCTTTCTGTACGCGAAGCAACTGCAGAAGAAATTTCACATGGTCACGTACACGCTGCTGGCGGCTGCGGACACTAATTATGAACCAAGTTGCCATCGTTACCGGTGGCAGCTTTGGCATTGGCGCCGCCATTGTCAACAAGCTGCTATCGCAACAATACACCGTTTATAACCTCGATATTCAGCCCAGTGAACAAGGGATTTTTCGCCATTGTGACGTCAGTAAAGTCGCCGATGTAAAAGCAACAATTGCAGATATAGTCGCAGAAACAGGGAAAATAGATGCGCTCGTTTCAAACGCGGGGAAGCATCTGAGTGCTACAATCGAAGATACCGACGAAGCCACATTTGATGCCCTTTTTGCATTGAATGTGAAAGGCGCTTATGCTGCCATTCAAGCCGTATTACCAAGCATGAAATCACAAGGTAGCGGTAGCATCGTATTGATGTCTTCGGATCAGGCCGTTATTGGTAAACCTAACTCCTTCGCTTACAACCTGTCTAAATGTGCGCTTGCTTCGATGGCGAAAACCACAGCATTGGATTACGCCAAATTTAACATTCGCGCGAATGCAGTGTGCCCTGGCACAATTGAAACTCCATTATTCCATCATGCCATTGATAGTTACTGCGCACGTAGCGGCGCTGATAAAGCGGAAATCGTTGCAGAAGAAGCCCAGTTACAGCCGTTGGGTAGATTAGGGCAGCCGCAAGAGGTTGCAGCGCTGGTCGCTTTCTTGCTAAGTGAAGATGCGAGTTTTATTACAGGTAGCCTGCAAAGCATTGATGGCGGTTATACCGCACAGTAAAAAAGGAATGCGTGATGAGTCTGAGAGTTATTGATAGCCACCTACACTTTTTCGATTTAGCGTTAGGACAATATTCTTGGCTCAAGCACAACCCGCCCGCTTGGCCTAATCTGGAAAAAATAAGACAGAACCATACCCTTACAAGTCTTCCCCAACATTCACAGTTTACACTCGAAGCCTTAGTGCATGTGGAAGCCGGTTTTGATAATCAAAATCCCATCAACGAATTACATTGGTTAAATCAGGAACTGGGCAGCTTTCCTTTTAAAGCCGTCGGTTATGCCCCCATCAACGCGACTCCTGAGCAATTTAGCGCAGCCATAGCGCATTTAGCACATCCTCACCTAGTGGCGATAAGAGACATCACCGAAGGCAGTGACAGCCAACGTTTATCCGCGCCTTTCGTGCTCGAAAATCTCACTTGTCTTGCCGAGCACGGACTACATTTTGAGGCGCAATTAGAATTTAAACAAAGCGAAAAAGTCGACCTTTTATTACAACTTGCAGAACAAGAAGCTGACCTTAAAATCGTATTTAACCATGCAGGGTTTATTGACGCTACCAGCCCTTGTACAGATATATTAAGGCGCATTGAAGCGCTTAATAATGTCATGATTAAGTGCTCTGGCCACGAAATGTTAGGAAATCCACTCACACTCTCTAAGTGGCTTACTCACTTAATCACACATGCGGGAGAAGAGAGCCTAATGCTAGGTTCGAATTATCCGGTTTCTCTTATGCAAAAAAGCTATTGGCAAATATGGCAGGACTATCTTGACGTAATAGGCATATCGTCAACTTGGCATAAACTCAGCCGAGACAATGCTAAAAGTTGCTATGGATTATGAGCGGATCTGGACGAGATCGTAAGCAACTAGCTCAGGTACTATACGCTGTAGTTTTTCTTCCGTTTGATCTAAGGTGTTTAAGCACTCGCAATATTCTGCCGCTTTTTCTTCTAATTGATGGGCCTTTTTCTGCAGCGATTTATCTATCTCTTTCGAAATAATCTCCATGCGTTGCCCCATATCGTTAATGCGATCTTCGATATTCCCTTCGCGAGATTTAAATGCATCCCCCAAAGAGACTAAAATAGAGCCCAACGAACCATGAACAGCAGAGTGAATTTTTTGGCTGATCTCTTTAGTAAAGAAATCATCAATTTTAGAAAGTGACTGTGGTGCGATAAAAAAGAAATCATCTCCACGCTTAAACTTATCCATCAGCGCACGTTCAACGTATTGCAACTGCGTTTTGAGCACTTCAGGTTCTTTGTCGGACATCCCCTCAACTACTTGCTCAATTGCACTCAACCCAAGGTTGACGCCATCGGTCGCCAGATTAACCAGCTCAGGAACGGTATCCCGTATTCCTAAAGAATACTCGCGCACCACTTTCTCCCCTTCCTGATCTAACTCAATCCAGCGGCCTAAAATAAAAAGCTGACTATCATTGTTGATTTGAATTCGGGTCTGACCATCATCAACGATACGAATTTCGTTGTCAGTGATGATAAGACCATGCCCAAGTTCAACATCGCACTTATTGTTAGCATAAGCAGAAGACGTAAATACGGCACAAGACAAGGCTATCGCGCTGAGTAATCGATTCATATGGCCTCCTGTGTGCAGAATGTAAGACGGGAAAGGGGTGCTTCGGAGAGTACCAAAAGATCAAACAATCCCAAAGCCATTTTAGACGGATGAAAGTAACAAGCTATGTCTGACTGACAATATTAGAAATCCATACCCGTTAGTGTCAAAGGCAGTAGCAATAACACTAATAAGGGCTATTGATAGTATCTCACTAACCTGACAAAGGCATCCGCTGTTTTAATAGTTGGATTATTTTTACCATCAGCAAACTGATACACCCAAGCAAACTGAGGTTGGCTAGTTTGGGTCGTTGCCGACCAATAATTATTACTTTTGGTCGTTGGAAATACCGTTATGTTTATTGCTGGAGTCACACACTCATGATACACAATACTGGCCAGCTCTTTAACGTTAGGTACTTGCCAGTCTGTAAACCCTGCAAATTGGTCTTCGTTGGCAACCATCAATGCCTGTTGCCAAGTAAGTTGCTGAGCATTGTCTTCACAGCTTTGAGCAGTTGCGTTGTAACTTTGCCCAAAGTTGCAGCGCTGCCACATTAATCCCGTTTGGCTATCCAGTACAGTACCGTTGCTGTTTATCGTATAGCGGCTGGTATTGGAGCCGGTACCAACGCAAGTTTGCGCTTGGCAAACAGCCGTGAGTGACAAAGTAAATAGTATAGTTGCAATAATTTTCATACCACGCTCCCTAAGGGTTCCTTACCAACCTAACAAATGCGCTGCTAGACTTTTCTACTGCAAAATCATTGCCCGTATCCATATCGATAACATAAGCTCTTCTCAGCGTGCCACCGGTACCATCTAAACTCGACTGCAAGGTCCAGAAATAACGATGACCAAGCGTGGTCGTGCTAGGTAAGTTAGGGAAAAGCGCTTCATCTATCACCGCACTACTTGCACTGCCGTAATCTAGCAGTCCGAGTAGTTCCATATAAGTTGGTAAGCGCCAATTGTTACCACCACAGTAACTTTGCTCTCCAACGGCAGGGTTATTCACCTCATCAATCAAAGCTTGAATACCACAGTGACTATCCTGGGGGCAGGTTGTATTTGCTGCAGCCTGCACACTCCCCTCAGCAATCGCTCCGTCTACCTCAACATACCAGGTATAACTATTTTGTGCGTTGCGAGAAGAAGTGTTTGGTAATGTACCCGAGCTCGCTTCTTTTACTTCCCAAATCAGTCCTGTGACGTTATCACGAACACAAGCAAAGTCCGTAGCGTCATCAGGTAATTCATCCGCAAAGCGATTTAGTTTGGTAAAGTCAAAACCTGCTCGACCACTGCCCTCTTTCGCCACCTGAGTGGCAAAATTATCACGTCCACGCTGCGCATCTTGAGCCGAAAACTGCGTCATACTGCAGGTGATCACATCCGTATTGTTAAAACACGCAGTTTGGCCACTATCGTTTAGCTTACCTAACGGCTTTTTCTCGATATCAATGCGCACGGTGTCGGTAGCAGAACGGTTTTGTGAGTCAGTAACGGTCAGCTCAAATTCCACTTGCGACAAAATATTTTGATCTGGTGCGTTAAAAGTTGTTGAACACCCGGTAACAGAACTTAATGCTACCTGAGTGCCTGACGTCACCTGCCGCCATACACACTGTTTCTGACCAGATACAGTATCACTGTTTGAACCGTCAAGCGTGACCTCATCAAACTCTTGCACTTGCTGGTCGGTCCCAGCATCTGCCACTACCACATCCGAATTCGCAAGCAGCCCGAGGGTAAACTGGGTACTGGCTTGTCCGCCTTCATCATCGGTAATTGTCAACTGCCAGATTGACGCCTGAGAGCTGGCCAATAATGGATGGACAAAAGATAAAGTAGCCGTATTCAACCCCGTTGGCTGTATTGTTGTGGGACCACTTACTTGCTGCCACTGATAAGCAACCACTTGGCCATTTTCATCTGGATCGGAAGAGCCTGCGCCACTTAGGACGATAGTGTCTTTATATTTGGCTGGTAGTGTTTCCGGTGCACTTTGGCTAATACTTGGTATAGGTAATTGATTGTTAGATTTGATAGCAACCGTCACTTGGTCGCTTGCAAGACTGCCATCAGGCGCAACATAGTCAACCTGAATAAGTAAATTGACATCGGCTTTGATATCCGGTGCAACGAAAGCGGCTTGTTGCTCCGTAATTGGAAATTCACTGACGTTTGCACCAGAGATAACCTGCCAGTTAAAGGTGCCGCCAGCAGGTGATGCTTGAGCATTCAAGGTGACTTCTGTTTTTTCGGTCACTTGGATATCAGCACCCGCATTAACCGACGCACTGACTTGACTCGGTTCATCACTCCCAGAGCCTCCACCACAACCCGTTAATATTAGCGCAAGTACAACCCAACTTCCCTTGAATGCATTCATATTATTCCTTATGAATTATAGATAACTTTCTTGATGTATCCGCACAAATAACTTAGTGCCAACTTTACTATAATCTACTTTGTATTCTCGACCATCTAAAGCCTGAATAAACAACAACCGCTTCACTTCACCAAACACATCAATACTCGAAACGTGGACGACTTCTAAATAACGCTCTTTAGCTTCTCTTCGATTTCTCGGCAGCTCTTCCTTAAAAGGCACCAAACCATTTGCAGTCACCTTGATTTTTGGGTGTGCTTCACCATTTACAATCACAAGATCTAACTTCTTCTCTTTGTGAATAATGGTATTACGCCCACTTTTAATATAGGCCGTTTCTAAGCTCATATTGGTGTATCCTGTTACATCTTCAGTAGGTGGTTTGTTCTTCTAACAATGCTTTTACCACCTCTTTAGGGTTAAGTTTCCAGCGGTTTAACATGACTGAAAATTGCCAAATATCCCTGTCTAAGGCAGTCGCGGGGATCAATAAATCATATCCCGTCACTGTCTTTAAATTATCCATCCGGTTTGCAAACATTGCCATTAAACCAGTATATTCTTTTCCCGCCTTGGAGCGAAAAACGGTTTCTTCTATCAACCATTCAGATGGGCAGTTGCCATTTTCGCAATGCATTTTAACAGCTTGTAAAAAAATATGCCGCTGCTCGATCAATAATTTACCCGCAAGTCGAGGTGTTAAATTTAATAAAAACGCATCAATATCATTAAGTTTAATACCAACTGCATTTAACTCAAGTGTTTCAACACCTTGTTGAACTTTGGGAATGCCGCTGGAGTGAAAGTTTACAATGGATAGCGGCCAAGCTCCATATTTATGCACATACCTAAACTCTTGTTCTGTAAAGTATAAACTAAAATATGGTTGCTGACTTTTGAGAAAGCCAACAAAAATAGCCACTAACATGGCGCTGGCAAGAAATATTTCTACAATAGTAATAGCTGTACCACGCAAGTTGACAAAAAGCATGATAACAACCAATCCAATTGCACCAACCAGCATAAATTCAACGCCATTGCGGTCAGCAGTTGCACGTAGTTTTGCTTCAAGCATGGGTATACCAGACATAAAAGATGTACATAATGATCGCCCATGCGACTAATTTACGTATTGTGATGCATCGTTTACATGAATGACTGTGTTTCATAATTTTTAATTTAGGTACAAACACTTAAATTGAATTACATTTTCGTTTAATGCACAAATTTACAGGATATGCCGTCGACTTTGTTAGCCTTTAATTTTGTAAACTAGAGACAAATTATAATCTGGGTCACTTTTATGCGTCATCAATCAGGAAAAGCACTGTTTCCTTTTATCATTGTAGTGCTAGTCGTCATCAGCGGCTATTTATATTTACCAGCCTCGGAAGGCAAAATGAGTGGCAACTCGGCACCCGTAACCTCCGTTCAAGCTCATACCGTAACCAAAGAGGAACGTATTATTGCTGTTCACTCTATTGGTTCCGCCAGAGCAAATCAAGCTATCAACGTGAGTAGCGCCCAAAGCGACTATGTGGCAGCCCTATATTTCGATGACGGAGACGTAGTAAAAAAAGGCGATCAGCTAGTCCAGTTGCGTGATGCCGAAGAGAAACTCGATATCGAAGCGCTGAAAGTGACGCTAAAGGAAGAAATTAGACAACTAAACCGCCTTAAAGACCTCGCAAAAACTCAATCGGCGGCTCGCTCTCAACTAGAAGCGCAATCAGCAAAGGTAGACACCTTAACGGCACAATTAGAAGCCACCAAAACAAAACTCGCCGAGATGACCATTTATGCGCCATTTGATGGATTATTGGGTACTCGAAATGTCTCTATCGGTAGCTTCGTAAACAACAATACAGTGATCACCACACTCGATGACATTAGCATCATTAAAGTGGATTTTCAGGTACCAGAAAAATACCTAGCGCAACTACAACTTGGTATGCAAGTGAATGCACAAAGCGAAGCTTACCCAGAGCAACTATTTACCGGTAAAGTCTCCCATATTGACCCGCGCATTAATGAACAAACGCGCTCGGTACGAGTGACAGCGAGCTTCACCAATCTAGACCATAAACTTCGCCCTGGTATGCTACTACATATGGGACTCGAACTGGCTCGATTACAAGCCCTTGTGGTGCCAGAAAAAAGCATCATTCCAAGACAAGATAAGCATTTTGTATTTGTCATTGACGACCAAGGTAAAGCGCAACAACGCGAAGTACACCTGCAAACTCGCTTTAGCGGCTGGGTAGCTATCGATGAAGGCCTTACAGAGGGACAACAAGTGATCACGGAAGGCACCCTGAAGATCCGCTCAGGCTCTAAAGTTGAAGTAAAGGGGTAAGGCGACGTGAGAATCACTGATACGGCGGTAAAGCGCCCGATCTTCGCGATCGTCATTAACTTACTGCTGCTGACCTTTGGCTTAGTGGCATTTACTATGCTACCACTGCGCGAATACCCTGATATTGAAACTCCAATAGTCAGTGTAAGTACTAACTACACAGGCGCATCGGCGGAAGTTGTAGAAACCAAGATCACCCAAGTATTAGAAAACCGGATTTCGGGGATCGAAGGGATCAAAAGCATAAATTCCAGTAGCCGCAACGGTAGCTCCAATATCACTATCGAATTTAATATCGATCGCGATATCGACGCTGCTGCAAATGATGTACGTGAGCGCGTTTCTCGTGCGCTAGATAGACTACCAGAGCAAGTGAGGCCGCCTGAAGTATCGAAATCAAACAGCGATGAAAGCCCTATCGCTTGGTTTGTACTCAATAGCGAAACCATGGATACCTTGCAGCTTTCAGACTACGCCCAGCGCTTTATCGTTGACCGTTTGGCGGTTGTTGATGGCGTATCGAATGTACGTATTGGCGGTGAGCGTCAATACGCCATGAAGATTTGGCTAGACCGAAAGGCGATGGCTGCTCGTGGAGTCACAAGCAGTGATATTGAACAAGTGCTACGCAGAGAAAACGTAGAATTACCCGCTGGCGAAATAGAATCCGTTGACCGTGATTTTTCTGTTCGTATTGCCAGAAGTTATAAGACTCAAGAAGACTTTGACAACCTAGTAATTAAGCGTGGTGAACAAGGCTATTTGGTGCGACTTGGTGAAGTCGCGCAGGTCGTACTTGAAGCCGCTGACGACGAAAGTACCTTCCGTGGTAATGGTAAAAATATGATTGGCCTTGGCGTTGTCAAGCAAGCTAAAGCCAATACGCTAGAAGTGGTCGACAACGCCCGTAAAGAGCTTGAAAAAATAAAACGCAACCTGCCTCAAGGCACCACCATAGAAGACAGCTACGATTCTTCTATTTTTATCCGTGAGTCCATTGCTGAAGTATACAGCACACTTGCGATTGCCATGGCGTTGGTAGTACTCGTTATCTACATCTTCCTTGGCAATATCCGCGCTACGCTGATCCCTGCTGTTACCGTGCCGGTAGCCTTAGTTGCAACCTTTATGTTCTTACTGGCCATGGGGTATTCTATCAACTTGCTGACGCTGCTTGCACTTGTGCTTGCCATCGGCCTTGTGGTCGATGACGCCATTGTAATGCTAGAAAATATCTACCGCCGCATCGAGCTTGGCGAACCTAAGTTACTGGCAGCGTACCGTGGCGCGCGTGAAGTAGGCTTTGCCATCATTGCAACAACGCTGGTTTTGGTTGCCGTATTTATTCCCTTGGTCTTTATGGATGGTCGTATTGGTGCCCTATTTACCGAGTTTGCCTTTGCAGTAAGTGCTGCGGTACTGTTCTCCAGCATTACCGCGTTGACCTTGTCTCCAGCCCTTTGCTCCAAAGTGTTAAAGCCTAGCAATAAAGAAAACCGCTTTAGTCAGTGGATGGACCGTCAATTTGGACGACTTGAACAAGGGTATCGTCGAGTTTTACAAGACAACTTATCGCGTAAATACAGCCTGATTGTGATGTTGGCACTGGCGGGCTTTACCAGCTACAGCCTGTTTAAACAGATCCCGTCTGAACTGACACCAAAAGAAGACCGCGGTACTTTCTTCGTTATGATGAATGGCCCAGAAGGGGCAAGCTACGAAAACAACTCGCAAAATATGGCAAAAATTGAAGAGCGCCTACTTCCTTATGTAGACTCAGAGGAACTTAGCCGCGTGCTTATTCGCGTGCCTGGTTGGGGTGGTCAAGGCGGTGTTGCTATTATCGGCATGCCAGACTGGGATGAGCGAAAACGCTCTACTTGGGAAGTCATGGATGAGATCAGCGGTAAAATGCAAGATGTTACAGATATTCGCGCCTTTGCTATTATGCGCCGTGGTATTGGCGGCGGCGGTAACTCACGTCCCATTGAGTTTGTACTGCAAGGCAACGACTATGACGAATTGGCCGCATGGCGCGATCGCATTCTAGAACGCGCACGAGAAAATAAAGGACTGGTTCGTCTCGATCACGATTACAAAGAAACCTTCCCACAGTTTTTGATAAGCATTGATAAAACCAAAGCTGCAGACTTAGGCGTGTCGGTAAGTGCTATAGGCCAAACGCTAGAAACCATGCTGGGACAACGTCGTGTTACCACCTTTATTGACCGCGGTGAAGAATACGATGTGATTTTAAAAGGCACTAAAGCCGACTTCTCTGCTCCAGATAATATTTCTGATATTTATGTGAAATCTCGTAGCGATGAGCTCGTGCCATTAGACAGTTTGATCACTATAAAAGAAGAAGCCACAGCTTCTCGATTAAACCGCTACAACCGTATGCGCGCGATCACTATTACGGCAAACCTCGCTGGCGACTATACACTGGAGCAAGCGCTCGACTTTTTAAATAAAGTTGCCGCCGAAGAGAATGATATCGATGGCGCCATCGACTACAAAGGCGAGTCACAGCTGTTTTATGAAGGTGCATCAGCGATGACCTATGTGTTTATTCTGGCGCTCACCGTTACGTTCTTGGTATTAGCCGCACAGTTTGAAAGCTTTGTCCACCCACTGGTTATCATGCTCACCGTACCGCTGGGCTTAGTCGGTGCGATGTATGGGTTATTTATCACCGACAGCACGCTCAACATTTATAGCCAAATTGGTATTGTCATGTTGATTGGCCTTAGCGCCAAAAACGGGATCTTAATCGTGGAATTTGCTAACCAATTGCGTGACAAAGGCATTGCCTTCGAACAAGCCATTGTTGATGCTGCTGCGCAGCGATTAAGACCTATTATTATGACCTCGCTAACAACCGTGATGAGCTCTATCCCGCTTGTGTTTGCAACAGGCCCTGGGTTCGAAAGCCGCATGGTGATCGGTGTCGTGATTTTTGCCGGTGTCAGTGTTGCCACCATTTTAACCTTGTTTGTTATCCCAACCGCCTATACTTTACTAGCTAAGAAGACGCAATCTCCAGAAGAGACGACAAAACGTCTTGAGGAGCAGTCGAAACAACATCCTGAGCAGGAGGTATAATGGCAAATTTACAAACCGCAACTTTTGGTGGTGGTTGTTTTTGGTGTATTGATGCGGCATTTCGCCGCGTCAATGGCGTTGAGTCAGTGCAATCAGGTTACGCGGGTGGCCACACAGATAACCCCACCTATCAAATGATATGTCGGGGAGACAGTGGCCATGCTGAGGTAGTCCAACTACAATTTGATGCCGATATTGTCAGCTTTGATACTTTGCTTAATATGTTTTTTACTCTGCATGATCCAACGCAGTTGAACCGTCAAGGCAACGACATTGGTACTCAGTACCGTAGTGTGGTGTTTTATCATGACCAGCAGCAACAGCAGCAAACTCAAGATTGTATTGCGCAGCTTCAAAGCCAGTTGAGTGAAAAAATAGTGACTGAGGTCAGCCCTGCGCCTGAATTTTATCCTGCTGAGCACTATCACCAAGATTATTACACTGAAAACCCAAACCAAGGCTATTGCAGTGTGATGATTGCCCCTAAAATTGCAAAGTTTGGAAGCCATTTTGCGGCGAATTTAAAGCACTAAACTTGTGTGCCGAACGCAATAGATTGCGTTCGGCTTACGCCTTACGGCAACATAGGTATAGCAAATACATAAAAGCTAGTGCGGCCATCTTTAATCCGCAAATGCCCACGCGTTACTTCCATTTCTAAATTCGCAGTATCACCAGGTCTTAAGGTATCTAAGCCTTTAAGCGGAACAACACCTGAATTTATTAACTGGGCGTTGTGTTTAATGACCTGCGGAATATCTTCGCTCATATCCACACCCAAGAATTCAAACACATCAATCACAATACGGCTAAATTCAGTATAAAGCTTGTCAAAAATCCCCGGAGTCAAGGTATCTATCAAATCGAGGATCCACGGCAACTCTACCTTTGTCGTCACCACAGGCTTAAAGCTAGAAATTAAAGGATCTAACTCAAGCTGCTGGGTACGTACATCATACTTACCTTTGATGGTGACATTTTCGTTGTTAATATAGACATGGATATAGATATTCATCCCAAGCTGCTTCTTACGAAACTTAGCGTAAGATTTCAAATCGAAACCATCGATCAGCACAGGTACTTTATTTTGCGCATCGACTCTACCTGCAATTTTCATATGCATAGTGCCGTAGAGACTAGTGGTGTGGCTCACTTTATTTGAACTAGATTGCGCGGCAATATTGTTGACGATATCGGTCGTCAACTCTTTGTAGTTATGTTCCACATTCGAAAATTGCTGATGAATGATATCTGAAACCTGCGTATACATTTCCTTTGGACCTTGGCTAGATGTTGTCCTGCCAGTAGACCAACACTCTCCACCAGTATAAATCACAGGCACTGATATAGGCGTTAGATGATCGTTGCCGGGGTGGCGATAGTACATCATGCTGCGGATCCGACTACAGGTTTGCGATGGCGCGTTAAACCAAGCGAAATCGCCCGTCATTGATTGTGTTGAAAATTGAGGTTCAAGCTGATTTTCAGGTAGTGAGGCTTGCGCTGATGTGACAATCCCAAGCGTGAGTAACCCAAATAATAGTGACTTCATGTTCTTTTCCTTAAGGTAGTAATAATACAAATCAAATCTATTATCAACCACACATAAGGTAGAACACCAGTTACAAATGTAATGCAACTAGGGCCTGTTGATCTTTCAAGTTTGTTTTTGCAGCAGTTTGACTGGTATTTATACAAGGCAGAGCCTGCGTAGCATAGTTATTCTATGTAAGTCAGGTGATAACACAGTAGAAATGCCAGTCAAGCGCTGCCCTTTGGGTTCACCTGAGTGCGCTTTGTTCATTGTTGCTCAACTTTTGCCTAGATTACTAGGCGGCAAGTCGAGCGTCGCGATCAAAACACACTCAGAAGAACAAAAATCAAACAGCAAAGGTCAACAGGCCCTAAATGATAAATAAGAAAAGTGATCCATTACTCATGATGGATCACTCTGGGTATTGAAAAGCAGTTAACGCATTAGAAGCTATAGCTCACACCAACGTAGGCTTGTCTACCTAGTGGCTTATAGCCCAGTAAAGAGCCATCTTTTGCTTCGCCCGCTGTGGCATTGAAATAACGCTTATCGGTTAAGTTTTCAATACGGCCATTTAACTTGAATCCATCGAAAAACGTATAGTTAGCAGCTAAGTTAAACAGCGTATATGACGGTAAAGTCACTGTATATGCACCTTCAGCTCCCCATACTTTATCGTCGCGATTACCTCTATGGACTAAGGTCAGTGTTGCGTCGACATTTTCCCACTCTTTACTGACTGAATAAGTTAAGGTGCGTCTCGCTCTGCGCTGTAATTGCTTGTCGGTATCAGCGTCTTTAGCACTCACATAGCTCGCATTTACCGTATGCTCGATACCAAAGTTGTCTTCAATTTCAACAGAAAGATCAGCACCTTCAAAGTCAGCGCGCTGAACATTGTAAGGGATGTATTTCCATTTATCATTTTGCTGATAAACGATTTTATCGGTAATACGGTTATCGTATACCGCAGCTTCCACACGAAAGTTCTTGCCGCTCCATGTGACAATAATTTCGTTATTAGTGGCTTCTTCCGGCTTAATATTTGGGTTAGGCAGATAGTAAGGACTATCAATCACAAACGCCTGTGATAAAGAAGGTGCTCTAAAGGCAGTACCATGATTCAACTTAACACTCAGGCCATCCATGAGTTGCTTGCCTACAGCAACCGTGTAGGTGTTTGCGCGACCATGAAAATCATAATCATCCGTTCTCAGTACAACCTCTGCCAGCCAATTTTCATCGTTGTAAAACCCACCTAATGCTAAAGATAAGTTGTCACGCTCAGGCTCTGAAAAAGAGGCGGTAGAATCACCAACATCTTCATTTAGAAAGGTAAAGTTACCAGTGAAAATCAAAGCTTCAGTTAAACTATATTGCGACTGATATTCAAATTGGCTGCGTTTGGTGACATAAGCGTTATCGTCAGCACTATTGCCGATTTGAACGTTTTGTTCCTTACCTAAGCTGTATGACGCACTTTGACTAAACTTGTCAGTACGTCTTTTCCACGCCAACTTATTGGTGTAGTTATGGAAACGGTAAGCATCACTACCAAAAGAGTCATACTCCCCCTCACCTTCACTGTACTGTGAACGTAAGCTAAAAATGCCACTTTCTTCATCACCATACTGCACATTTAAACCGGCATTACCGTTATAATATCCATCACGGTCATGGTTTTTTGTGATTGCAGCTTCAGGGTCTTTCTCAATCACATCATAGCCATCGGTATGAGTGTAACCCGCATTAGCTGCAATACTAAACTTGTCTTTTTTGTAATTTACCGTTGCTTCGGTCTTGGAGTAATTGTTACTCCCAGTCGTAAGCGCGATTGTATTGTTATTCCCTTCGCGACTAATAATATTAATCACGCCAGCAATGGCATCTGAACCATAAATCGCAGCTTTGGCACCACGAATAATCTCAATTCTTTCGATGCTATTAAGTGGTAAATTAGTGAGTGAATTGTCACCGGAGTTTGCATCCGTCACTCGAACCCCATCGATTAACACTAGCGTATGCTTAGCATCATTACCGCGTAGAAATAAACTCACGCTTTGGCCAAAGCCACCGTTTCTAACCGCTTGAATACCAGCGATATTATCGAGTAGCGATACGACATCTTGAACATTGCTTTTTTCAATATCAGCACGACCTATAACCGTAATGGCAGACAATGCGCTTTCTAGAGATTGTTCAAGTTTATTGGCAGTAACAGTGATATGTTCAACATTTTGATCCGCAAATGCTGAAAAAGAGAGCGCCGTCGCTATCGCCGCGCTTAGAGCAGTTTTATTTAACATGGTTTCCCCTAACTTGTACCCACCGTACAAGAACACAAAGTGACTGTTTCAAGGCCGGTCTCCGGGCTCAGTAAATCTGCAGATTGGCAGTTCACTCTACCGTTGCGGGGGCAGCGCTGGCATAGAACCGATCCAAGCTAATCACGTGTAATAAACTGTCTTACTCAATTTATTATTGATTAACGCAATTAGATGTTCCCTTGTGTTCGCACCAGTTTCCCGATTATCTATACACTTAGCAACCACACTAGGTTGTGTACAGCACCTTGAAAATGCGAGGCTATTGTCTTGGGTTTCGGAATGATTGTCAATGGACGTCTAGAAATCCAAAAGTGCAATCTATGCACTTTTGGAATGAAGGAAAGCGTAACTAGGGCCTGTTGACCTTTGCTGTTTGATTTTTGTTCTCCTGAGTGTGTTTTGATCGCGACGCTCGACTTGTCGCCTAGTAATCTAGGCAAAAGTTGAGCAACAATGAACAAAGCGCACTCAGGGGAACCCAAAGGGCAGCGCTTGATTGGCATTTCTACTGTGTTATCGCCTAACTTACATAGAATAACTATGCTACGCAGGCTCTGCCTTGCATAAATACCAATCAAACTGCTGCAAAAACAAACTTGAAAGGTCAACAGGCCCTAGTCGCGGAAGTTTTTGAATTGAAATGGTTGGCCAAGCTCACCGGTACGAACCAGTTGCATCGTTTCTTGCAAATCATCACGCTTTTTACCCGTTACACGCACCGTATCACCTTGAATTGACGCTTGAACTTTAACTTTTGAGTCTTTAATAAGCTTAACCAGTTTTTTCGCCATCTCTTTGTCGATGCCTTGCTTTAACGCCACCTTACGCGATACGTATTTGCCAGAGCGCTCAATGTCTTTTAACTCGAAGCTTGCCACATCAAGGCCACGCTTAGCCGCTTTACCCACTAGCATATCGAACAATTGCATAACTTGTTGTTCTGCTTCCGCTTTGAGGTTAATCATTTCACCGCTTAGCTCGATTGACGCATCAACGCCACGAAAATCAAAACGCGTATCAAGCTCGCGAACCGCGTTGTCTACGGTATTTTTTGCTTCTGTCATATCAATTTCAGATACAATATCAAATGAAGGCATGCTTCTCTCCTAAAGTCATTTTGGCTCGATTATAGCAGTTTATGCCTAATTTGAGTTACTTTAAGTTTTTAAACAGCGTATTAGGATGTTCACCCAATGGACAGTTTTCGATGGTATACTGCTCGCTTAGTCATACAGAAGTAGGATGTATTGTGACACGGCGCGTTTATAAAGCTCTTTTGATTATCTCATTAATTATATGTACGGTGCTATTCGCAAAGGAAATTAGCTTGTCTCCAAAGCTGTTCCCAAATATCGATAAAGTGGCGCATTTTGGTGTATTTTTTGTGCTTGCGTTTATCTCTCACCATGCTTTTAAAGTAAAGGTATGGACACACATAGTGCTACTGTCCTTATATGGTGCAGGAATTGAGTGGATGCAACATACACTGCCGTACCGCCAAGCATCTACCGCTGATTTTTTAGCTGACTTAGCCGGTGCGGTCAGTTATTTTGTTCTATTTTATATTTGGGCAAGTTGGCGCAACAGAAAACATGGCTAACATACATATTTTAGGTGAAGGGGCGATAGGATTACTGCTCGCCCAGCACCTTAGTCAATCTCATCAAATTACGCTGATCACTCGAAATAAACGCGCAGCGACTTATCTCTATCAAACAGCAAGTATTCAACAAACCATCCCATGCTGCACAAAAACGCTTACAGAACTACCAGCCAGCAGTATAGATACGCTAATTATTCCCGTTAAAGCATATCAAGTCATCGAAGCACTCCGAGCGCTTCGCCCTGCACTTTCAAAAAATGGCACGCTAATCCTTAGTCATAATGGCATGGTAGATTGGTCTGGTGAGTTAGCAGCGCTTGAAAAAACACAATCCGCCTACTTCTTAAGCACATCCATTGCGGGCTATAAAGTCGCAGACACTGTGCATCATACAGGACAAGGTGCAACTTGGTTTGGGCCGTTAAATTCACCAGCAGAATGCCACTACCAGCGCGTATTCTCACAACTGTTTAGCACATTTGAAAATGCCCAAACCACGTTTGATATCATGCCAACACTTTGGAAAAAGCTGGCGGTTAATATTGCCATTAACCCGTTAAGTGCATTGGAACAAGTCGCAAATGGTCAGTTAAGACAACCCAAATACGCAACCCAAATCCTTAATTTAATGAATGAAGTACAGCTTGTGGCCGCAAGTACAGGCGTAACCTTAGCGCTTAGCGAGCTAACCACGCTTGCTTACACCGTAATGGCACAAACCGCAAATAATCGATCTTCTATGAATCAGGATATCGCGAATAACAGGCGCACAGAAATTGACGCCATGTGCGGGTATATTTGCGAGCTAGCAGCAAAACAAAATATTGATGTACCGTTTAATCAACAGTTATTCGAGGAAGTGAATAAGCGCAGGCAGCTAGCGCGACAATAAGCTTAACTTCTCGGCGGGTAAACCGCCTTATATGGACTCCTCCAATTGTACAAGCCACTTTTAGCATTATTAGTGTGATTGCGTGCTTATATCCGGGCTCTTGATGAGGTGCTACCTCGGCCTCTTTGATGTATTCGCGCCCTTGTGCCTTCT
>NZ_JAMXSE010000014.1:0-134963 GCF_024124685.1 Pseudoalteromonas sp. OANN1 | reverse complement strand
ATTTGGCGAGTTATTTTAAGCATATCAGGCAAGTGCATATAGATGCGCAAGCGAATCAAGATGTGCCGTTTGAGCAATTGGTAGATAGGTTAAAGGTATCAAGAAGTACAGCGCATAGCCCACTGTTTCAGATAATGTTGACGACGAATAGTGACTATGGTGTGCAGCAGGGGGAGCGCGCGGTTAGTTTACCGGGTGTAGAGATAAGCGCTTATGGTAGTGATACGATACAGGCGAAATTTGATTTAGAAGTTGACCTTAGCATGAGTGATGCGGGGGTAGGGTTAAGTTGGACGTATGATGTAAGCCTATTCAGTGAAGAGTCGATTAAGCGGCTGAACGACCACTTATGTCGTTTGCTGACAGCGCTAAGTGAGGAGCATGTTGGAGATATCGCACCGCATGATTTGAAGATGCTATCGGCGGCGGAAGAGCGTTATTTAATAGAGGGATTGAATGATACGGCGCAGGCTTATCCGAAAGATAAGTGTATCCATGAGCTATTTGAGGAGCAGGCGGCTTTAGAGCCAGAGCGAGTAGCGGTCGTGTTTGGTGATAGAAGCCTGAGTTATGGAGAGTTGAATGCCAGAGCAAACCAAGTTGCGCACTATTTAAGGGCGGAGCACCATATAAAGCCAGATAGTTTGGTGGGGCTATGTGTGGAGCGCTCACTAGAGATGGTAGTGGGTATATTGGGGATATTAAAAGCAGGAGGCGCGTATGTGCCGCTAGATCCGAGCTATCCTCAATCGCGACTGGATTATATGTTAGAAGATGCGGCGTTAGAGGTGGTGTTAGCACAAGGCGCGGGTGTCGATGTATTAGCGGCGTTTGCGGGGCATGTGGTGGCATTGGATGATGCGGCATTATTTGCGGCGCAAAGCCAAGAGAACATAGAGAAGCAAGAGAGTGGATTAGAAGCAACGAGTTTAGCCTATGTCATTTATACCTCTGGTTCGACTGGGCAGCCAAAAGGAGTGATGATTGCTCATAAAGCTCTGAGTAATTATCAGTTGCATATTCAACATGCATATGGAGTGACTGCAGCAGATCGAATTTTACAATTTTCCAATATTTGCTTTGATATTTTCGTTGAAGAATTTTTCGGTGCATTATGTCATGGTGCACAGTTGATACTGAGTACATCTGCTTGCAGGCAAGGGTTAGCTGAGTTTGTTGAGTATTGTGAGCATCATGGTGTAACCGTCGTAAGTTTACCGACCGCGTTCTGGGCGCAAGTTGTTAGTGACAATCAAAAGTTTGTCAGCACAACTATGCGTTTGGTAATTGTCGGTGGAGAGGCACTCACCGTTGCTACCGTGAGAGAACACTATAGCCGATTTTCTGAACAAGTTACGCTCATGAATACTTACGGACCAACAGAATCAACTATTACGGCTACGACTTATGCAACCACTTTGGCGGATGCTGAAGCGCAAAGTGTGACAATTGGTAAAGCTAATATCAATAATCAACTACTCATTTTAGATAATAATAAACGTTTAGTACCTTACGGCTGTCCCGGTGAGCTGTATATCGGCGGGGATGGCTTGGCTCGAGGATATCTAAATCGTCCGGAGCTTACCGCTGAGCGTTTTATTGATAATCCGTATTACCAACAAAATGATCCAAATAGCACTGCACGATTATATCGCACTGGAGATCTGGTCTGCTTTACTGAAAATGGAGATATCGCCTTTATGGGTCGTGCGGACGATCAAGTTAAGATTCGCGGTTTTAGAATAGAGCTTGGGGAAGTTGAGGCGCAATTAGCGCAGCAACCTGAAGTTGACTCTGCTTTGGTACGAGCAATTCATATTGCAGGCAGTTTACAGTTGGTGGCATATATTAAGCCGCTAGTAGCTAAAGGAAGTGATGAACACTATGACTTTGTCCGCTACTTAAAAGCTGAATTAAAGGAAAAGCTACCAGAATATATGATGCCAAGTGTGATTATGGTTGTCGAAGAGTGGCCGCTTACACCTAATGGAAAGGTAGATAAACGAGCGTTACCTAGTGTTGATGTGGATGTGTTAATTGGAGATTACATTGCACCCCAAACTAAAATAGAGCAGGAAATCGTTCATATTTGGTCAGAGCTGTTAGGGATAGAAGCAAATAAAATCAGTCGTAATGCAAACTTCTTCGAACTTGGCGGGCATTCGTTGCTAACGGTTAAGCTAGCTACAGAAATCAATAGGCGATGTAACACCAAGATATCGCTAGATAGATTTTTCAGTGCGGTAACTGTGGAGGCAATGGCGAAACTGTGTGAGGGATATGATACGGCAAAGTCATATCAAGTTATCAAACCAATTTCACCACTTCATGGCGATAAAGATGAGCTATTTATGATCCCAGGTGTTGCCAGCACAGAGAATGATTTTGCTTGGCTTGCAGCGCAATTATCGGCGCATGGTTATCGTGTTTACGCTTGTCCTCATAAGGGATTACTAGACGGGGCACCACCTTATGAGTCTGTAGAAGAGAACGTAACAGCAATCACAAATGGCATTATACACAAATCTAAGCATTCTCAAGGGGTCAGGCTGATTGGGCACTCATTTGGTGGGCTTTTAGCGTTGGAAACAGCTAATAAACTGAGCGAACAAGGAGTTAAAGTAGAATTAATTTTAATCGATAGTTACTTTGAGCAGCACCGACAACAAAAAAGGCATACCACTATAGATGGTGGGGAAATAAGTAGTGATAAACCCTTGCCCACAGGAATTGATAGTTTATTGATGCGTCAGTTAGAAACCTTGGAGCAACGACAAAGCCAGTGGTTACGAGATTATATACCATCAGTCCACTCAGCTGTCACAGTCAAATACGTGTATGCAACTCAATCTAATTTTTGCATAGAGTCGTACCATCGCTACTTTGAAAAGCAACATGATAAAGCTGTCGAATATACAAGTATAAACGCTGGGCATATGGATATATTGAAGTCTGACGATTTGGTTAAGTTAATGCTCGAACAATATCTAGATTAGCAGTTGGTGAGCAGTCAAAGTGGGTGGATAACTACCCACTTCAATCTATAAACCCTCTATATAAGCCGTCTGAAGTGATGGTGAGAACAAACAAAAGTTGGTCTATTATGAAGATAAAACATATTCAACCGATTGCTTTACCTGCAATGATTCTATCGCTATCTGCAGTCGTGCTATTTGTCATGAGCGCTCTCAGTGCAGCAGATGAAGAATCGACACTGAAAGTGAAAGTAAATCATATCTCGACAATACCCATTGAACAAAAAAACCATACGGTCCGTTTTAAGCTGTACGGAGAGCTTCGGCCGAGCGAAATTACGAGCTTATCTACTCGAGTAGCCGGAAATATTGAGTCTTGGTCAAAAGAACTCGTAAAAGGCGGTGTGGTTAAAAAAGGGACGGAGCTGTATAAAATAGAAGATAGTCAATATCAAGCTGAGCTTAAAAATGCAGAAGCTGAGTTGCTCAACGCTAAAGCTAAACTCGAGCAAGAGTTGGGAATGGGAAAGGTAGCTCAAATAGAATTAGAGCGGATCCAATCAGACCAAGAAAATAGTCTGTTCTTGAGAAAACCACAAATTAAAAGTGCTTATGCAGCAGTGAGATCTGCAGAAGCAAGATTATCATCTGCTCAGAAGAATTTAGAGTATACATCAGGTGTTGCACCATTCGACGCGTTAGTCGTTGAGAAGTCAATCGGCACGGGACAGTTTGTAAATCAAGGTACGAGTGTAGCGATATTATATAATATTGAAAGTGCTGAAGTGGAGTTACCTATCGCGCGATTTGATAGCCCATATTTGCCGGAGAACCTTTTAGCAACCGAGGTGGTGGTGAGGTTACCAGGCTCAGATCAGGTAGCTAGAGGTAAATTAATTCGAAGAATTCAGCTGGTTGATACACAAACCAGAGCTTACAAAGTTGTCGCGCAAGTGACAGGGCTGCTAGATAGGCGCAGTAGTAATTCATTTTTACAATTTGGTGACTTTGTCGAAGTGGAGTTTTCTGGGCGTACGCTTGAGCAAGTATATAAAGTGCCAGAAGAACTAATTGAAAATAACCGTATTTGGGTCGCGAACAAAGGTTCGCTCGTATTACGAGAGGTGACCACTTTGCGAAATGAAAATGGTTTTGCAATAGTTAGTAGCGGTATTCAGACAGATGATAAGATAGTCAGTGCATTGCCGGATTACCCCTATACAGGAATGCCTGTTGAAATTGTTGCTGCAAATCTAGCAAAGCTGTGAGGTTATTGTGATGAACAAAGAAAGCTTTAACCACGGCATCATCAATTTTTTTATTAATAATCCTGTAGCTGCAAACTTGTTGATGGTATTTGTCATCATTATAGGTGCAGTTTCTTATCAATCTATAAACAAGCAAATATTCCCCAACATTCAGATTGATACGATAGAAATTAATGTTACTCAGTTTGGCTCCTCTGCAAAAGAACTCGAAGAGAATGTGATAAGTAAAATAGAGTACAGCTTAGTTAGTCTGCCAGATATAAAGCGTATGCGCTCCTGGTCCAATGACAATTCAGGTAGGATTGTGCTTGAAATACTGAAAAATGCGGACCCTGCCAGTGTGTTAGACAAAGTGAAACTTGCAGTCGACGCAACACCAGGCTTTCCCGCTGACTTAGAGCCAATTATCATTAAACTGCGTGAAAACTTACAACCGGTTATCCGCTTGGCTCTCATACAAGACAATGAGGTATCCTCCTTAAGACATTATGCACTTCAAGTACAAAATGAGCTTTTAAATTTAAATAATGTTTCAATAGTGAGTAATAACTTACCAAAAGGGGAAGTCGCGATAGAGGTTAACCCTGTTGCACTGCAGATGTACAAATTGACGATTGAAGATGTCCGGTTAGCATTGCAAAAATACTCAAATAATATGAGTGTGGGAGCCGTGAGGAGTGAAGCTGGTACCATCCCTCTTCGTGTTGAAAATCAGGCATATGATGAAGGAGCATTTGCCAATATCCCGATTAAAACTTTTGAGTCTGGCTTACAAATAAAGCTTGAAGATATAGCCAGTGTCCGAGATGGGGTTATTGAAGGTGTGCATTTATTTTCTTTTTCGGCAAAGCCTGCTGTTGCTTTTGAAGTGATGGCTGCGGAATATCAAGATGCTGTTGCCGTTGCTGACTCGGTGCAACAATATGTGGCGTATAAAAATCAGTATTTACCAAAGGACTTAAAACTTGAGGTGATTATTGACGGTACTGCGTATTTAGATCAGCGCTTGGCGATGATGGAAGAAAATCTGGTCCAAGGTGCTATTCTAGTTATGTTAGTCTTATCTTTGTTCCTAAGCATGAGACTAGCATTTTGGGTGGTTGTGGGCTTGCCGGTGTGTTTTCTTGGTGCAATACTGATAATGCCATTGTTTGGTGTCACTATAAACTTGGTGTCATTATTTGCCTTCATTATGGTGTTAGGATTGATTGTTGATGACGCTATCGTAGTTGGCGAGAGTGTACATGAACAAATAGAGACAATGGGAAATAATAAGCGAGCAGTTGCTCAAGGCGTAAAGAAAGTCGCTAAGCCTGCGGTTTTTGGCGTATTAACGACCATAGCGGTATTTTTTCCTTTCATCTTTAGTGACGGCTCACAAAGTGAGTTATTCAAAGGGGTTTCGATTATCGTAATCTTTTGTCTGCTATTCAGCATTGTTGAGTCTAAGTTGATTCTACCTGCCCATTTAGCCAGCATGCCCTCAAAACAGACTTCTCAAAGTGGATTTAAATATAAGTTGAATCAAGCAATCAGTGGGTTTAGTCAGGGATGGTTGACTGATCGAGTTGTCTGGAGCATACGACATAAATGGAGCGTGCTATTATTATTTGTTGTTATTTTCGTACTTTCTCTTGCCTTGATAGTATTAGGCCACGTTAAGTCTATACCTGATCCTATGGTCCCAATTGATCAACCAGAGATTACACTTGAACTTAACGATAATGCCTCTGCGTTGGTGGTTAAACAAGCGGCACAAGCCTTTGAAAAAATGCTGAAAGAAGAAGAACAAAAAACAGTCTCCTTGTTTGGCAAGGGAATGATCAAAGATATTTTGATTGAAAGCGTTGGAGAAACTAGCCTGAAGTTTACTGTTATTCTCGTCGATGAAAACCATAGACCTTATGATACGTTTGCGCTATCTCAGCGCTGGAGAGAGAATATTCCTGATATTGTGGCACTTAAAGCAGTTAGAATTAAAGATGATGTATTAGGCCAGCATAATTTATATGGGGACTTTGGTTATTTCTTTTTTAGTGATGATATTGATGAACTAAATGCAGCCGCAAAACTATTTGCAGCGGAGTTAAAGCAACAAAAAGGATTATATGAAGTTGGCTCTACGATATCCGTCGGGCGAAAAGAGCTATTAATGGAATTAAAGCCATTAGCTCATCAGTTAAATCTAACGCTTGCTGATGTAGCTCTGCAGTTACAGCAAACTCATTATGGCGCAGAGGCTGATAGGTTTAGTCGTTTAGGAGAAGAGATTAGAGTGATGCTTAGGTATCCTCAAGCTAGTCGCACGAGTATCAGCGAGTTACAGTATGTTCGTATTAGACTGAGTTCTGGAGAAGAAGTATTCTTAGGAGATGTGGTTAACTTTAAAGAGACCCAAGCAGTAACAACAATTCGTCGCGAGGCTGGTAAGCGCAGTCTATATGTTTTTGCTTCTATAGATCATCAAGAAGTGAATGCCACAAAAGTTATCAAGCATGTGAATAAGGAAATAATTCCTAAAGTGAGGGCGCAATACCCTTCGATAACCACTGATTTAGGCGGAAAAATAAAGGAAGTCAGCAACGAGAAAGACCAAATGTTGATTTTCACTGTAGCCTCTTTGCTCGCAGTCTATATTCTATTGGCAATACCGTTAAAAAGTTATATTCAGCCGCTGCTGATAATGTCGGTTATCCCATTTTGTGTTGTTGGTGCGATATGGGGACATTGGATTTTTTCGGAGGATTTTAGCTTAGTTTCAAATTTTGGTCTAATCGCGGCGGCGGGTGTTGTTGTCAATGATAGTCTTATACTTGTTGACAGGATTAACGAAAAAGTGCGAAGTAACATTGAGATCATCGAAAGTGCAACACAGGCTGTTCATGAAAGGTTTAGAGCTATCATATTAACTTCATTGACAACGTTTTTTGGGTTGTTACCAATAATGTTTGAAACCAGTGTTCAGGCGAAGTTTGTATCTCCCATGGCAATATCTCTTGGTTTTGCTGTGCTGGTTTCAACAGTAGTGACACTCTTCTTAATTCCAATCCTGTATGTAGTCGGTTATCGCTTGAAACAAAAAGTACGTATGTTTGGTGCAACAAAAGATAATTTGAAAGATCAGCAGGTCCTAGGTAGTTAGGGGTAAGTTTGGTCATGGACACAACTCGATATAAGGTTCTAATGAGCCTTATATCATTTTTTATTTCTACTTTTTTGACCCTTACTTTTCCAAACAAACCCCGCTACAATATTGCGCAATTTGTACTTAGTAAGTGCTTGTTGTCTGCTAAAGCCATTTCAGTATTACGGTGCACAATGAAGTGACCGGATTAAAGACAAGAGTATTGAACTGTACGTATGTTTTTTGACACAAGAAAAAGGATCCTGTGTTCATGCCGTTAAATACAATTATTCTAGCTGCGGGTAAAGGCACTCGCATGCGCTCTAAGTTACCAAAGGTCCTTCATCCTATCGCAGGAAAACCCATGGTACAGCATGTCATCGACAATGCGGTGTCGTTAGGCGCGCAGTCTACCAATTTAGTTTTTGGTCATGGTGCGCAGCAGCTACAAGCCGCGTTATCACATAATGAAGTGAACTGGGTGCATCAAGCTGAGCAGTTGGGTACTGGTCATGCTGTCGCGGTAGCAAAGGAGCATATTGGTGATGACGATAAAGTACTGATCCTCTATGGTGATGTGCCTCTCACAAAGCTGAGCACGCTGCAGCGTTTGCTGGATGTGACGCCTGATAACGGCCTTGCTGTACTCACTGTTGATTTAGTAAACCCGACAGGTTACGGCCGTATGCTGCGAGAAAATGGCAAATTGGTTGGTATTGTTGAACAAAAAGATGCGTCTGCGGAGCAACTTGCTATTACTGAGATCAATACAGGCATAATGGCGGCTAACGGTGGATTATTGAAAAAGTGGCTTGGACAGTTATCGAACAATAACGCACAAGGTGAATATTACCTCACTGATATCGTGGCGATGGCGCACAGCGAAGGGGTAGAAATTACTTCTGCACAACCTGATGATGAGATGGAAGTAGAAGGTGCCAATAACCGGGTACAACTTGCTGCTTTAGAGCGCGCTTATCAAACTTGGCAAGCTGAAACCTTGATGATTAATGGTGCTAGTTTAGCGGATCCTGCTCGCATTGATGTGCGTGGACTTGTAACAACTGGTGAAGATGTTCAGATTGATGTTAACGTGATATTTGAAGGCCATGTTGAAATTGGCGATGATGTCGTCATTGGTCCAAACTGTGTACTTAAAAACTGTAAAATCGGTAATGGCGTTGTGATTAAAGCTAATACGCTTATCGAAGATGCGCTGGTCGCTGATAAGTGCACTTTAGGTCCATTTGCTCGCTTGCGTCCTGGCGCGATAATGGAAGAAGATTCTCATATTGGTAACTTTGTCGAGATGAAGAAATCTCGTTTGGGTAAAGGTTCAAAAGCTAATCACTTGACCTACCTTGGAGATGCTGAAATTGGGGAAAAGGTGAATATTGGTGCCGGAACCATTACGTGTAACTATGACGGTGTGAATAAGTCTAAAACTATTATCGGTGATAATGCCTTTATTGGCTCTAATTCATCACTAGTTGCACCAGTTGAAATTGGTAGTACGGCAACGATTGGCGCAGGTTCAGTGATTACCTCAAGCGTGAAAGATGAGCAATTGGCAGTCGCGCGAGGAAAACAGCGTAACTTGGATGGCTGGCAGCGACCAATTAAAAAGTCTTAAGAATTATTATTATAGGGACAGCTTTAAGTTCCTCTAGACACCAATAAGGCAAGCATGACTTGCCTTATTTCATTCCTTTCTGTTACCACCCATGGTACATTGTATTTTCAATAAAAAAATATTAACAATAATATTACCCGATAAGTGCTATGGAAAATTTATTTCGCCGTGAGGTGTTAGAGCATAAACAGCACCGCTTAGAGGGCACAATTAGCTTAATCCAACCGCCCGTATTTAAGACTCTGGGATTACTCATTTTAACGGTTGTGATTTTAAGCATCGTGTTTCTATCAAGTGGTAGCTATACCAGAAAGGAAAGAGTATCTGGCGTTATTGAACCCAGTGGTGGACTGCTGCGTGTTGCTGCAATGCAACAGGGGGTGGTGTCTGAGGTATTGGTCAAAGAGGGTGAACAAGTCGCTGCTGGGCAACCTTTGCTGCGAATTGCATCTGCAAAACATAGCACCGAAGCCACTGAGTTGAATCAAGCATTGCTGAATCAATATCGCTTTCAGCAAAAGAACTTACTACAGCAGATAGAGCAACTGCGTGGACAGTACCAGCTTGATATTGAAGAGCTACAGCAACAAGAAACGACCGCAAAAGAAAAGTTAAAAGAACTTGAGAGCCAAGCAAGTACGTTCCAAGAGCGGCTACTACTTAATCAAGATTTAGTATCGCAAATTGCGACCTTAAAAGGCACTGGTTATATTTCTGAACTTGAGCTACAACGTCAAAAAGACACTTTGCTTTCACTCAAGCAACAAGCGTCTTCAATCCGTTCAGAGCGTATTGCGCTTGAGTCACAGCTGAAAAATATTAAAAATCAGTTGGCGAAACTGCCGATTGAGCATCAAAGCAGAATTTCTCAGCTGCAATCGCAGCAAGCAGATCTACTGATACAAATCTCGTCCATTGAGCAGGAGCGGCTTGGTGAAGTTCGCGCAGCTCAGTCAGGGGTAGTTACGGGATTGCTCGCTAAACTTGGCAAAAATGTTTCCATGGGTCAGCATTTACTGACCTTGATCCCCGAACACAGTGACATGCAGGCAATCGTTTATATACCTACATCAGCGTTTGGCTTTATCAAAGAAGGGCAAGAGACTAAGCTACGCTATCACGCGTTTCCCTACGAAAAATTTGGCATTTACAAAGGAAAGATTGTAGAGCTCAGTAATAGTGTGATCTTGCCTGAGGAAACCAACATGCCAGGTATAATTCAAGAGCCTGCGTACCGTGTTGTTGTTGCGTTGGATGAACAAGCAGTAAAAGCATATGGTAAAGATACAGTCTTGCGTGCAGGTATGACGCTTGATGCGGATATTGTGGTAGAAGAACGCTCTTTATTGCGTTGGCTGTTTGACCCAGTGTTTAGCATCAAAGGCCAGTTATAAGAAGTAAAAGGGTTGATATGGAAATGGAACATGAAGGCGCAGCCAATAAGTTAGAGTTTTGGTCGCGGAAATCTTTACCAGTGATCATCCAATCAGAAGCGGCAGAGTGTGGCCTCGCGAGTCTTGCTATGGTTGCTGGATATCACGGCTATCGCACTGATTTAACTCGCTTAAGGCAGCGTTTTAGTATTTCAATCGAAGGCTGTACGCTGCTCGACATTATGCACTTTGCTGAAAAGCTCCATTTAACTTCAAGGCCTCTGCGAATTGAGCTTGAAGATCTAGATGCGCTGCAAACACCGGCAATTTTACATTGGGACATGAACCATTTTGTGGTGCTTAAGAAGGCCAACGAAAAGCGCATTGTGATCCATGACCCCGCTGGTGGCGAAAAAACCTTTACGATGGAAGAAGCCTCCAAGCATTTTACTGGCGTGGCTTTGGAGTTAACGCCAACCAAAGACTTCGAAAAGAAAGAGCAAAAAGCGAGTCTTAGATTTTCCGATTTTTGGAGCCGTATTACGGGCTTAAAACGCTCGTTGTTACTTATTTTTATGCTTTCCATTTTGCTGCAAGTATTTACGCTAGCAGCACCCTATTATATTCAGCTGGTTATAGATGATGTCATACTCACTGGTGACACCTCACTCTTGACGGTGCTGGCGATTGGGTTCTTTTTAGTACTGCTTTTTGAAATCGCCACCAATGCACTGCGTGGCTTTACCTTGCTGCACTTTGGTAATCAGATGAATATTCAATTGGGGGCGAACCTATTTCACCACTTAGTGCGCTTACCCATCGCCTATTTTGAGAAGCGCCATATGGGGGATGTTGTTTCTCGCTTCGGCTCTCTTCAGCAAGTAAAGCAGCTCCTTACAACTGGGGTCATTGAGGCGATTATTGATGGCTTAATGGCGATTATTACCTTAGCGATGATCTTCTTTTATAGTCCTATGCTATCCGCTGTGGTGTTGGTGGCTGTGATCACTTACGCGATTATCAGAATGGCCATGTATAAGCCATTTCGCAATATCAGTGAGCAAGAAATCATGGCGCGCGCGGAAGAAAATTCCAACTTTATGGAAACGGTACGCGGGATCCAAACAATTAAATTATTTGGCTCAGAGGTGAAGCGAGAAGGACAGTGGCAAAATCGCTATGCGAGTGCGATTAACCACAATATCCGCTTGGGCAATTTTAAAATTGGCTATGACGCGATTAACCGGGCGCTATTTGGTATCGAAAATATCATTGTGGTTTATTTGGCGGCGCACTTGGTGATTGCTGGTGGATTTAGTACCGGTATGCTGTTTGCTTTTATGTCTTACAAGCGTCAGTTTATGGATAAGACCGCAAATCTTATAGAAAAGCTCATTGAGTTTAAAATGTTAGGCCTCCACTTTGACCGTATCGCTGATATTGCTTTAACGGACAAAGAAGAGTTACAACCAGATCAATATCGCAAACTGAATATCGAAGGCAAAATTGAAGTAAAAAATCTGTCGTTCGCATATTCAGACGCAACACCAAATGTCATTGACAAGTTAAACTTAACAATCAATGCGGGCGAGTCAGTAGCAATCACAGGGCCTTCTGGTTGCGGTAAGTCGACGTTACTTAAGTTAATGCTGGGGCTAAATAAACCATCCAGCGGTGACATTTTGGTGGATGATATATCTCTTAACCAAATTGGCGCAAGACAGTATCGTCAGCAGATAGCTGCGGTGATGCAAGACGATGAGCTCCTATCCGGTACTGTGGCTGATAATATCGCCTTTTTTGATTCACCAATCAATATGGAAAAAGTGGTGCATTGTGCTCAGTTAGCAGCTATCCATGATGATATTAGCGATATGCCAATGGGGTATGACAGCTTGATTGGTGATATGGGGTCAAGCTTATCTGGTGGTCAGAAGCAGCGGATCATCTTGGCGCGTGCTCTATATAAAGATCCGAAAATACTGTTTATGGATGAAGCAACGAGTCACCTTGATACTGGGCTGGAAGAGGATATCAATGAAGCTGTATCTCGGTTGAAAATTACTCGCGTGATCATTGCGCATCGGAAAGAAACCATTGCCTCGGCTGACAGAGAAATTAAGCTCAAAAAGCCAGAAAAGATGGATCCGGAAATGGAAACGTCTGCGTCGGAATAGGCCGTGAGAGCAAGTAGGTACCAAGCTTGCTCCCGTTTTCTGAAGCTTAGTGTTCTTCAACCGTTTATCACGCTAGTTCACCATTTATCTGAACATTCTTCCGTTTGTCGTTTGGTCTCCAGTTGATGGCAGCAAGCTGTATGCTACTCACATCTGGAGGGCATAATGCAAAAACGAATCAACCACTATTTATTATCAGCCATTCTCACCTTGTTAAGTTACCCAGCGAATGCAACGGTTGAGTTTGATACAACTTGGCGCATGAACATACAAGATCTTAGTGCTAGTAGCGGTCGAATCTTTAATGAAAAAGACACGACTTCTTGGTTTACTGCTCTCGATGTTAGTTCAGAGTTTAATGGGATTAGAGTTGCAGCCACTGCAAACTGGATGAAAATAGCTGGGGGGTCTGAACTCAATGTAGAAGTTTCTGAGGCTTACTACGATTTTACGTTAGGTGATTGGTTTGCGTCAGTCGGCAAGAAAAAATTGGATTGGGATGTTGGTTATGGCTTTCGACCACTAGATATGTTTTCTCCTACTGATTCTATTGCGGTTTATACTGCTGTGCCACCTGGTGCGTGGATGGCGGTGGGAGATTATTTCACCGAAACTGGTAGCGTAAGCCTAGTGTGTAACGAAACTACCCCAGATTATCTAGAAAAAGGAGTAAAAGTGGCAGCAAGCTTAGGTTGTGGCGGTCGCTATTATCGATACTTCGAGAATTTTGAAGCTCAGACCGTTGTGCATTATGACGAAAAGTTAGGCGTGAGAGTTGGCGGTAGTGCTGTTACTGTTATTGGGGATAGCATGGAAATTCATGGCTCATTGCTTTGGCAGCAAAGGCACAGGATGCCGGTTTTTGACCCGGACACATTGCAATCAGACAGCTTTATTCCTTCAGTTCAAACACAATGGCAGCGTGGTAGTCTTCAAGCCCTGATGGGTATTAATTACAGCTTTCGTTTTGGGATGACGCTAATTGCTGAGTATTGGTACGATGGACGCTCACCGAGTAATACGCAGTGGCGAAACGTGATCGCGGCTGCAGATGGTAATTTAGAAAGTCATCAATTACAGGTAATGCGAGGGCATTTTGCAACCCAAAATTTGTTCAGGAATAATCTGCTGCTTCACCTGAGAACAACATCATCGACAGCGTGGCAGCCTACGTTGACTTGGCTTGTAAACCCTAATGATAACAGCATGTTGATTGATGGGAAGTTATGCTATAGTGGCTTCAAAAATAGCCCACTATGTGGTGGTATTAGGCAGTATGTGGGTGGTACTGAAGCCATTTATGAGCAGCTTAGCTTTGACAAAACATGGTACTTTTCTACGGAACTAAAATTTTAATATGGGTCAGACAGTGGACTCACCATTTAGTGGTGATAATTGGAAGAAAAATGTTCAGTTGGCATTTATATGTACACTAATCGGAATTGCGATTTACGCAATAGGGTGGGCTAAGTACTCGGTAATCTCGGTGCTGATATCACTTGGGGTTGGTTTTACAATCCGATTATCACGATTTTGGTTGGCTACAAATTACTCTAACATGAAGTTGGCTACACAATATGCAGTCGCACTGATTTTATCATTTTTAGTTTGGGGCCTAACACCTATTCTATTAAGTGTACTAAAGAGCTCTGGTGGTTATGTTGATGACCTGCAGCAGTACTTAGGGATTTTTGTTGTTGGTGGTTTCATTATGGTTGTGGTTAGTTTTATTTACTATCGCAGTGAACAAACCGCGCAATTAAGACGCGCTCTATATCAGTTTGAACTCGATCAAGTACAAAAAGATAAGCTATTACTAGAAACCCAGCTTAGATTACTTCAATCTCAGATAGAACCGCATTTTCTTTTTAACACACTTGCGAATATCCAAGCGTTGATTGTGGTTGACGCGAAGCAGGCGAGCAAAATGCTTTCAGCATTAACGTCTTTGTTGAGGCAGAGCCTTGATCGGACTCGTACACAGTGGCTGACACTTGGGCATGAGCTCAGGTTTAATAAAGCTTACTTGGCCATACAAAAAATTAGACTAGGCGAACGTCTCCATATTGAGTACGATGTCACTGATAAAATCACAGATGACATTTTGTTTCCGCCGATGTTGTTACAACCAATCATGGAAAATGCAGTAACACACGGTATAGAGCAGATTAAATCAGGTGGTATGCTGAAGCTAATAATAAAGCGTGCCGAGCAGAATGTGATTATTATCGTGTCGAACGATTGCAATATCGGGGGCAGTAAAAGAAAGGGCACGAATATCGGCCTGAAAAATGTGCAACAACGAATGGAACAGCTTTACGGGGACCAAGCAAAACTGGTTTATGACGATAGCCAAGCGGGACAGGTTTGCGTAACTTTGGAGGTACCTATTAATGTCTCAACTCATAAAAGCAGTGATCGCTGACGATGAGCCGATTTTAAGAGCTCATTTGAAAATGATGCTGGAAGAAGCGTGGCCAGATCTGAATATTGTCGGTCAAGCTGCGGATGGTGAAGAAGCATTAACACTTGTTGGTGCTTTTTCACCTCAAGTTGTGTTTTTGGACATTAACATGCCTGGCATAGATGGATTAGAGGTCTCGCGGCAACTGTGTGAACAGGTACAGCCACCGTATGTCGTTTTTATTACGGCTTATGATGAGCACGCGGTGGTGGCTTTTGAAAACCAAGCCATTGATTATCTGTTAAAGCCCATCGAAGAGTCTCGTTTAGAACGGACTGTCGAGCGTCTACAAAAACTATTAAGTCAACAATCTCCCGACTTAAATCAAAAAGCTCAGCTCAGTGAGATTTTTGAAGAGTTGCTTGAATCCACTCAGTCAGCCGCGATAGGTAGCTACCTAAAATGGATCAAGGCCAACAAAAATAATGAACTCCATGTTGTTAATACCTCGGATATTGAGTATTTCATTGCTGATAATAAATACACAGAAGTTCACACTGCAACAGACACTTATTTGATCAAAACAGCAATTACAGCGCTGGAAAATGCGCTAAATCCAGAAATTTTTTGGCGTATTCATCGAAATTGTATTGTTAAAGTTGAAAATATTCAAAAAGTTACTAAAGATGAACTCGGTCATGTTTACGTAGATTTGAAAGATAGCAGCGAAAGGTTGGCAGTCAGCCGAAAGTATCAATCGCTTTTTAAGCAGATGTAATATCCCTTCAGATGCTGAGAACCAAGATTTTTAGCATCTCGTATCTACACATGCACTCCACTAATGGAGCTATGTATAAAAACAACAAGTTAACTCATTCCTTATTCATACCTTAGGTTAATTCAGCGCTCAAACCTCGTATCACTTTATCTTTGATATTTACCACTTATCCCACTTAAGCGCAGGTTATCACCTCATTTACTGCTAAAGGCTTCCTTTCCTTATGATGCTCATATCAACAGAAGAACGAAGGGTAATAGTGATGACAAGCAAATCAATCATAACAATCGCAATAACAGCAATGGGCTTCTTAAGCTTAAACGTCGAAGCCGAAAATATCATACCTGAGCAGGTAATCGACGCCTACCAAGCGGGGCTACAAGGCTCGCAAGAACAAAATCAATTCGCTTTTAATGCACTGAAAGAAATTAACGAAAAAGCACCAAATCCAGTTGTTCTAGCAATGTTAGGTAGTACAGAGACAACACAAGCTCGTTATACCAATAAACCATGGCAGAAAATGCAATATGCTGAAAAGGGGATGGCGAAATTGTCCAAAGCAATCAAGCAGGCTAAGTCTTTACCTTATTCATTGCAGGCACGAGTCAATGTAACTGCTGGTTGTACTTTTGCTCAGGTTCCAAAAATGATGAATCGCGCAGAGCATGGAAGTTACTTGCTGAACAAAGTAATTAGTGAAAGTGAGCAGTTTAAACAGTTAGAGCCGGCTTTACAGGTTAGTGCGTACCGTTGTGCAGCAGCAGCTGCTGAGAAATTGGATGATGCTGAGCAAGCAAAATCGATGGCGGAGCTGGCTCAAAAGCTCCAGTTAGCTAGCACCAGATAACAACGAGGACGCTTCTATGCTTCGTTTTGAAAACATTCGAAAATCTTATATGACAGGTGACGTAACTGTCGATGCACTTAAGGGGGTTTCTGCGCATATTCACGCCGGCGAAACCGTTTCTTTGTGCGGCCCATCTGGTAGTGGCAAATCTACACTACTCAATATCTGTGGATTACTTGATGAGCAGTATCAAGGAGATATATGGATTAATGACCAGCCTGTACCGAAGAAAAAAAGCTTACTAACACAGATTCGAAGAGAAAAGCTGGGGTTCATATTTCAACGCTACAACTTAATTCCTGTGATGTCAGTGTTCGAGAACATTGAATATCCGCTGTTGATGTTAAATCTTAATAAACAGCAAAGAATGGATAAGGTTGTTGAAATTGTCCATAAAGTTGGCTTGAAAGATCATATATCTAAACGTCCAGATCAGTTATCTGGAGGTCAGCAGCAACGTGTCGCGATAGCCAGAGCATTAGTAAAAAAACCAGAATTAGTGATCGCAGACGAGCCCACCGCAAATTTGGATACGTCTACAGCGAACATGGTAATGGATTTAATGCGTGATCTAGGTAATGACATGGGCACAACTTTTATTGTCGCCACTCATGATCATCGTATGACAGATCGCTGCCACCGAGTGCTAAACCTTGCGGATGGCCACATAACCGAGCAGTTACAACAAGTAGATAACAGGAGAGCAGGATAATGCGTTGGGTAGTATTTGCTTTTTTTAACGTACTGAGAAACGGACGACGTTCACTGTTCACAATTTTGGTTGCTGCGGTAGCGGTGGCCGCGATTTTAACGACCAGTGGATTTGCGCTGTTTACCTATCAATCATTGGCTGAGAAAGCTGCAAGGGATGAAGGTAATTTCATAATCAGCCATAAAAAACTGCTAGAGCAAGAAGAAGATATGCCCTTACAGTACGGGTTGTCAGACACTGAATTACTGCAAAATCAACTATTAGAAGATGAGGGGGTAAAAAATGTTCTTCCTCGGATCAACTTTAACGGCCTGATTTCAAATGGTGAAAAAAGCTCTATTTTCATTGGTTTGGGAGTGGAACCAGAAGAGTTTATGGTTAAAGGGCCATTCTTAACCATGGTATCTGGTCAAGCATTGTCGAGTTTTAGTGAGCCAGAAGCTGAGTCGCAAATTGTGCTGGGTAAGGACTTGGCTCGCAGTTTAAAAGTGGCTGTGGGTGACTATATCACATTAATGTCAACCACCACAGATGGCGCGTTAAATGCCTTTGATTTTCAAGTTCGAGGGATTTACACCACGGGAGTACCGGATTTAGATAAACGCCAGCTATACATCAAGCTTAGTGATGCTCAATCCTTACTCCACACAGATAAAGTTAGTTCGCTTTCTGTTTACTTATTTGATTTGGATAGTACCCAAAACACCGTTGCGCAATACGAATCAAGAGATCCCTCTTTGGTCTTTGTCCCTTGGTGGGAAAGAGCATTTTACTATCAATCAGTTAAAGATTTATATAACCGGATCTTTGGCCTATTGGGTGGAATTATGGTGTTACTGGTGTTCTTTTCTATCTCAAACACAATGGCGATGACGGTGACTGAGCGCACTAGGGAAATCGGGACGGTAGCAGCAATGGGATCTTACCAATGGGAGATCATCAGAAACTTCATTCTTGAGTCCAGCATCATTGGCTTTTTAGGTGCCGCGATCGGCATTGCAATCTCGGCCTTTGTAGCTTGGGGTCTCGTTTATCTTGGGTTAGAAATGCCACCACCACCAGGCAGTAACCAAGGGTATCCACTGACCATTACGTTTTCATGGGAAATAGCATTGAGTGTAATGGCAATAATGATTTTAGTTTGTGTACTGGCAGCATTCAAAGCGGCATATAAGGGTAGCGCAAAACCAATAACGGAGGCATTAAGCCATGTTTAATAAACTCAGCAAAATTTTACTATCTACAGCGGTGGTGGCGGTCGCTTCGTTTAGTGTCTGTGCTTCGCAGCTGACCGAAGCTGATGCACAATCCGCCCTGTTACAAGTTGATGCTTTTAGAAGTGAGTCAGCGTCAGTGAAGGTATCAGCCACTGTAAAAGCTTTTGATGAAGATATTCTTAAGCATACAAAACAATATGATGTGTATTCATCATCATCGAAGCGCTCTTTGGTTGTGTTTAAATCTGACTCTGAAAAGGGGCAAAGGGTACTGATGAAAGGCAGTGATTATTGGATGTTTATGCCTAAAAGTCGCCGTCCAATTCGAATTACTCCGATGCAGAAGTTGCTGGGTGAGGCATCGTTAGGTGATATTGCAACGCTGAGTTGGAGTGAAGATTATCAAGTTAAAAGCGTGGCACATGCAGAAGGCGTTATAAAGCTTGAACTACAAGCTAATTCACCCAAGCTAAGCTATCAAAATATTCAGCTAGAAATCGATCAAAACGATTATTTCCCAAAAAAAGCAGCGCTTTATTTGCGCTCAGGTAAACATGCTAAAACAGCCTTTTTTGAACGCGGTATTCGCGATAACAAAGTCAAAGTTGTGGCAATGACTTTACAAGACAAAATGCAAAAAGGACAAAAAACCGTTATAGCTTATGATGAAGTACAACAGATTGAAGTACCAGACAAATTATTTAATCCACAGATACTGATCCGTAGCGATTTAGACCTGTTACTTACCGAATAGGAGCAAGGTGTGGAGCTGTCATTAAAGAAAAACCAAATTGATATATGGCAGACATCTGTCAGCCTATTTCAAAGTAACAATGCGATTGACGAGTTAACAGGATTGCTGACTGACGAGGATACTGCTCACATTGAACTGATACGGAGACTTGCTGAAAAGCAAATAAAGATTGTGTCGAGAGCCTTTTTACGCGCTGTGCTAGCTAAGTATACTGGACAGTCTCCTAAGTCAATTCAATTTGCAAGAGGGTTACATGGTAAACCCAAATTGGCAAATGCAGATATGCAGTTTGAATTTAACCTTTCTCATAGCGATGACTTATTGGTCTGTGCCGTGAGTCTAGATCAACCTGTTGGAATTGATGTCGAGCGGATCAGGTACAAGCGAAACCTAAAGCATCTAGGCAAGTCGGTATTTTCGCCTTCTGAGCAATGTGAGTTTGAACAGTTATCGGAGCAGTATCAAGAGTCATATTTTTTCACTGCTGATTTAGATTGTTCTGAAAAATAAAATGCAACATATTAGTTAGTTTTTGCAGGGAAACCTGTCGATTTTTCACGCGGTGAGTAGTCAGAAAACAGATTTAAAGACATTTGTGGAGTAGCCAAATTGGTGCAAGACGATGAGTTTTTATCCGGTACTGTGGCTGATAATATCGCCTTATTTGATTCACCAATCAATATGGAAAAAGTGGTGCATTGTGCTCAGTTAGCAGCTATCCATGATGATGTTAGCGATATGCTAATGGGCTATGACAGCCTGATTGGTGACATGGGGTTGAGCTTATCTGGAGGACAGAAACAGCGGATCATCCTAGCTCGCACTCTGTATAAAGATCCGAAAATACTGTTTATGGATGAAGCAACGAGTCACCTTGATACTGGGCTGGAAGAAGATATTAATGATGCAGTCTCTCGGTTGAAGATAACACGTATTAGCATCGCGCACCGAAATGAAACCATTGCCTCGGCTGACAGAGAAATTAAGCTCAAAAAGCCGCAACATCATGAGGATGAAGAGCAGGCTTCTGTATCCGAACAAAAATAAACAAGCCGAGCTACATGCTCGATTTGTTTATTTTTGCACTCATAGAGCGTTATGGGATCTGGCAAGTGTGCTCACGGCAAGAATGATTGCGACCCGTCCAGCAATCTCCGAAGCGATCAGTGAGTAAATAGTCAGCTTGCATACGACCACCAGCGATTTGTGGTGTCATATTAGCTGGAATAGATTTACTATCGTTGGAAAGTGCTTTGATGCATTTTTTGTTTAGTGCTAGTTTCATTCGTTTTTCCTTACTAACTTGCGGTTAATAAAAGTCCTTTCTTTCAATCCTTTTTGTACACGCTTTTTTAGCGTGTACAAAAAAGCTAGTACTCAAAAAATTAAATGTCAACAAATCACATAGTTTGTTTTGTTTTTATGTTTTGTGTGTATCAAAGTTTGAGTTTGGCTGAGCAAAAGGTTAACTTACCTGTAGTAAAAACAAAATTTATAAATAGAGTTGAAACAAGGATAAGTATGCTAAAGGCGTTAGATTTAGAAAAAAAAGAACAAATCCTGACTATAGTGGAAAAACTAGCCAAGCAGGTTGAATCAAATCTTGAAGCCGTGAACAGTAACGGTTTGCTTAGTGGTTTAGCTGGGCACTTATTGTTTTTATTTCGAGCTGCAAACTTTAATGATGCTTGGGTCGATGAGGAGAAATTTCATCAGGCGCTAGATAAGCTCCAAAATGAATTGGCAGAGCAAACCCCTGAACTGAGTTCAGGGCTAGCTGGGCAAGCTTGGGTGCTTGAGTATTTTAACCAGTATGACGACGAAGAGTATGATCCTGAGCTGCTGGAGGAGATAGATAACTTCTTTGACACTGCACTCGACTTTTCTCCTTGGACAGGAGAAATTGAAATGGTGTTAGGCCTTGCCGGATATTCTCCTTATATCTCACGTCGTGCAAAAAAGACTCAACAAAGTACTTTATTTGATCGTCTTGTTACGGGGTATGAGTCGGTTGCGGTAGAACTAGATGATCAGCAGGTTGCTTGGTCTCAGCCTAAGCAATCGGTATACCGATTCGATAAAGAAGATACAGAAAGTCACGAATTTAATTTAGGTCTGGCACATGGTGTCCCAGGCATTATCGCGGCTCTTATTCCTGCGCTTCAGGACGAAAAAGTAAAGCTGCGAGCGCAAAAACTGGTTGTTGCGGGTTGTGATTGGCTACTTGAACAGCAGAGTCATGCAGCTGATAGGCTCGCTTGTTTTGGCTCATGTGCAGGAGACGAACACCACTCTCGGTTAGGTTGGTGCTATGGCGACTTAACGATTGCGTTAACACTTGCAAGAGCTGGGCATGCGTTGGATAAATCGAGTTATGTTGAACAAGCATTAAATATTGCTTTGTTCAACGTCGACAGAGATGCAAAACAGGGTCATATCAACGACGCTGGACTTTGCCATGGTTTTTTTGGGTTAGTAACTGTGTATCAGTTGCTTAATAAGGTTATGCCTCACCCTAAGCTACAACAAGCGGCTTTAACCTGGCTTGATTATGGCCTAAGTCAGTATCAAGAACATGGGCTTAAAGCACTCTATTCATACAATGGCCTTGATAAGGTTCATCAAGAGGATTGCAGCTTTCTGATGGGCTTTGCTGGTATCGGTTTAGCACTTCTAGGTGTGCTAGATGACAATCTTGATTGGACAGACTGCCTACTAATGAGTTAAGGAATATTATGTCAGCCAAAATAACAATAAGCTCCTTTTTTGTAATAAGGACTCCAAAGCTGCCAATTGAGACCTTGTTCAATCAACAAGATAGTAATGCGATGTTAAGTGCCTGGCTTGCTACGCCAGGAGTAATAGAAGCGCTCTACGTTGCAAGCCCATCACTGCTTGAGCGGCTGGAGCAATGGCGTGAAAAGCCAGACTCTAAGCAAGGCAAAAAAGTGGCATTGGCGCTTTTAAGATACCTAATTCGAATGTCTTCTCGGCCTACGCCGTTCGGTCTATTTTCTGGTATTCATACTGGTAAAGTAGGTTCAGAAACTCGTCTGGTTAGTGATAGCGCAGAAAATGATTCGCGTAAAACTCGATTAGATATGTTTCTGTTGTCTGCAATTCGCTCTCATTTAGCAGAAACTGAAGCAAAATCAGATAATTTGTCTTATTTACCTAATCCATCTCATTACTTTATAGCAGATCAGTGCCGCTACATTGAAACTTACCTCTCTGATGACACCATGCAGTATCGCCTGAGTGCCGTTGATAGTGATGAGTACTTCATCACTATGCTGGAGCTGGCGAAACAGAAGCTAAGTTTTTCTCAGCTCATTGAGCAATTTTGTCTGCGCTATAGCGAAGCAGAATATGAGGAAGTTAGTGCATACCTTGAAGAACTCATTAGTGAAGGGGTATTAATTCCCGATATTCCGCTACCACTTACAGGTGAAAGCCCCGACATTGCGTTGATTAAAGCGTTGAAAAACGTTGCGCCTGTAGAAGTTTACGCCAAGTTGGAGCAAGCGATCCATGATCTTGCGGTGATAGATAAAGCGGGAGAGGCAAAGCCTGAGCAATACCAAGCCATTTTTAAATACCTTTCTGAGCTACCGGTTAAGGTTCAAGAAAACAAGCTTTTCCAATCAGATACCTACCGCACTTTTTTACATTGTGAGATGTCACAGCAAGAAGTTGCAAGGGTGAATAAACAACTGCAATTGATTGCGAGCTTAAATCGCAGCGCTAAGCATAACCCACTTGAAAACTTTATTAATAAGTTCAACACGCGGTTTGAAGGTCAATTTGTACCTTTGGATATGGTGTTGGATGATGAGTCGGGTATTAGTGTCTCCACTGAAACTGGCTATGATGCCCCGCTAGTAGGTGGTTTACAGTTGGGTCGAGCGAGTCGCGGACAAGCTAGCGCCCCTGAATATACCGAACTGGATCGCATTATTGAGCAGGCTGTGACATTGCCAAGTAATTTAGGCAAAAGCTGTGTGGTCCTGACCAGTAGCGAATTGAAGCAAAAAGTTAAGGATAAAGTAGAGCTTAACTTGCCACGTTCAATGGCAGTGATGTTGAGTTTATTTGAGGACGAAAAGTCTAATCCTGTGTTCAAGTTCAATGGCTGTTATGGACCGTCGGCAGCTAATCTTTTGGGTCGTTTTTGCCACCTTGATGAAACATTAAAAGAATCGGTTATTCATCATTTAGAGCAAGAACATAGTCACAGTGAAGAGGTTATCTTCGCAGAAATTGTACATATGCCAGAGGGAAGGCCTGGTAACGTGATTGCGAGGCCACATTTGCGGCAGTACGAAATCGTTTTTATGGCAGACAGTTCACTAGACCTTGAATACCAGATCCCACTAAGTGATCTGTATGTTTGGGTCGAAAGCCAGCAGGTAAAACTCTGGAGTAAGCGACTCAATAAACGCATTATTCCGCGTTTGTCGAGTGCTCATAACTTCTCTGCAAGAAGTTTAAGCGCGTATAAATTCCTTTGTATGTTGCAGCATCAAGAAAGTGAAACACCCAAGTTCTCATTGCCTTCGAGTCTAAGTAGAGCAACTTATGTACCTCGCATTATGCTAGATAACCTGATCTTGAATGAGAAGACATGGCGTATTGAACGTAAGGAGTTAGAGGGGTTGCTAGTTAATCAGCGTGTTCAAGCTAATAAACTTGAACAGCTGAAAGAAAAGTACTTATTGGACGAATGGGTGTGCTTTGCTGCAGGAGATAATATTCTCACCCTGAACTTAAGCCAAAGTGCGATGCTTGAAATTTTATTGATGGAAACCAAAGGTAGAAAAACAGTTGAGCTTAATGAAGTATTGAACTCTCAATTCTCATCTCGGGTAATGGATGCAAAAGGGCAACATTATGCTAATGAAATCATTGTCCCTTTACTTAATGAAAATGCGACTCCTCATACGCACTTTGCAGAAAAGCCACTAGAAAATATTACCGCTACACCAATCTCTCGGCGTTTCAGTGCGGGTTCCGAGTGGCTTAGTTTAAAAATATATTCAGGTAATACCATTGTTGAGCAGCTACTTTATGAGCAGTTATTGCCGCTTATTGAGGAAAATAGTGAATTGTTTGATAAGTGGTTCTTTATTCGCTATGGCGATCCGGATTGGCATCTACGCTTACGCTTCCAAGGCAAGCCAGCAGTGCTTTGTGGAGAGTTATTGCCAAAACTCAATCAGCTATTGTCACCTATGATAGAGAGCTCTCAGCTGCATAAAGTTGAATTAATGACTTATGAGCGAGAAGTAGAGCGCTACGGCGGTCCGCAATCGATGACTTTGATCGAAAGCTTGTTTATGTTTGACAGTGAGCTAATTGCGAAAAGTTGTCAACTAGTTGAAGCGTTCGGTGAAGATGTCCGTTGGCGTATCGCATTGGCTTGTACTAACCGTTTGCTGACGCTATTTGATTATGATGCGGAACAAAAGCTATCACTGATCTCTTCATTACGCGCGGGGTTTGGTAAAGAATTCAATGAGAGTAGCGCGCTTAGAAAGCAGCTCGGTAATCGTTATCGCGATCACCAAACGCAGCTCGATGATGACTTTACGAAGCTTAATATTGCGAGCCTAGCGCAATGTGATGAGACGCAACAAGCGATGTTGGCGCTTTTAGAGGCGTGGCAGAAGCAGGCAGAGCCAGTGGTGAAGGAAATTTTGACACTAGAAAAGTCAGGTTCACTTAATTTGAGTATACAATCATTACTCGGCTCTCTTTTGCATATGCATAACAACCGTATGTTTAAAGCTTATGGTCGAGAACAGGAATTTGTTATTCATGATATGTTGAGACGAAAGTACTTCTCTGAATCTAAAGTTTCTTAGATAATGAAAAGGTTGGCTTGGTTGCCAACCTTTTTCATTTATGAGTTATGCTGACACTTTATTTTGCATTTTCTCACCAACAAGTTTTGGTAATACTCGCTCAATGAACTGTTGAAGTGGCTTAACGTGCGCTTCTACGTCAGTCCAGTCCGCTTCTAAGTCCTCAATAATATGATGAGTCTCTATTACTTCACCCTGATAGCAAAGTTCAATGATGGGGTGTAGGAATTTACTTAACTCCGCATCAGTCGCGTTGTCTTTATGCACTCGAACCTGATTGAACGGGTCGCCTTCAATTGGTGCACCAAAGTCTAATGCTATCTGCAAATGATAGTGATCACCTAGGTGAGCATGGAGGTACGGACTCGGCAAGTGCTTATAATACTGTGCCATACCGCTCTTTGATACCGTAACTGCATCCACCATGAAGCCGTGCTGTTGCCATAGCGCGCTTGTCTCATTGATACGGTTCAGGATTGCACTGCCGATAGCTTCTGGCGTACCTAAGTGTTGGTCGCATGCAAGCGTAGTATCATGATGCTTTTGTTTTAGCATCTCGACTAAGGCGCGGCTATTGTATCTAAAGCCGTGAATAAAGCCTGAGGTCGACTTTCGATATTTGGTGGATTGTGTCAGCGTGCCGGCAAAATAAAGGCCTTTTACATTGATGGATTCAAAGCTGCAATCTAGAGATGGGAAGCGGCCTTCAATCATGAGATCCGGTTTTGCACTATCGGCAAAAATACTGCTGTCCATGGCAAATCCAGTGCAACAAATGATCTCGTCATACTCTATGGTTTCTTGCTCACCATTAGCATGAGCATAATTAAAGTGCACGACAAAACGGTTGTCTTGTTTCTCAATACGCTTAATGTCGGCGTCTAAGATAGCGTTTTGCGACTTCAGTTGATAAGTATCTAGAATATTGTTGTTTACTGCACGTAGGTCGCCAACGTAGTGGGTCTTCCATGCCATATCTAAAGGATTTGGACTACAAACATGGATTAGGCTGGTGGCTGGGATAAGGTGATCAGCCGTTTCGAAAGCTGAGTTTCCTTTACCGATAACAAGTACGCGTTTGTTTTCAAATGGTGCCAAATCAATATTTAAGTCTGAGTATTGTGTAACTAGCTCTATTCCTTCGATCTTCGGAACATAAGGTTTAGGGACACCTGTGCTGACGATGACGCGGGCTGCTGTATATTGTTCATTATGAGTTGTGGTTACAACGAAGTGATCGGCAATCTTTTCGACGGACTTAACACGCTGGTTATAAGCAACATTTAGCTGATTTTGGTCAACATAATGGTTGAGGTATTTGACTAAGTTATCAGCACTTGGGAAAAAGTCGTGGTCAAAACTGGAAAAGTTAAGGCTGTAGTCATCGGTTAAGATGGAGTTCCAATCGTGTCTTAAGTTGAATTCAGGGTTTGTTGAGCCGGTAAATACTTTATTAATTGAAATTAGTTTCCGGTGAATTGGGAATGTTTCAAAAAAACATCCTGCGCGCTGACCTGACTCCAACATGAGGTAGGACAAGCCACTTTGTTTTAGGTGGTAAGCGGTTTGGACTCCTGCTGGGCCTGCGCCAATAATAAGATAATCAAGCATGTTCGTTGTTCCTTGTTGGTGTTGGTGCTGCAACAACTACTCTAGACAGGGTAACGTTCCCCGCTTTCCCTATTGCAGTTATGATATTAATTTGTTGTATAATTGTTGTTTTAAAATGTGTATTAATTGTGTATTTGCAATGTTTTTTTACCAATTAGGGAGCGACAGGTTTACCTTAAGTACGCAACCTACGCATGAGGATTTATACTGAGTGAGACACAATCAACGGAAATAAAAATGATGAAAAAGTTCGGACTTGCCATATTGGTAGTATTCAGTACGCTATCTTGGGCTAATGAAAAATTAAGTGAAGAACTCTCGGTGTTTACACCTTATCTTGGTACTTGGCAATCGGACTTTGACGTGCCTTCAGATAAACCAAAGATGCAGGATGTAAGTCACTGGGAACGAGCTTTAAATGGCACAGCCATTCGTACCTTACATTCAATCAACGATGGCATGTACGGCGGCGAGTCATTAATTTTCTGGGATAAAAGTAAAAACAGCCTAGTGTTTTACTATTTTACGACGGCAGGGTTTTACACCCAAGGAACGATGGAAGTCCTTAGCCAGACCGAGTTTGTGGCTTACGAAGATGTCATTAATAATAAAGATGGCATTACAAAGGTGAAATCAACCAGTAAATTTGAGAGTGGTCAATTTACGGTGTCGACACAATATATGAAAAACGGCGAGTGGACTCAACCTGAGTCGCGTGTTTACACGAAAAGTGAGAAAGAGGTTAGATTTAAGTAAGCCTTAAAGTGCCTCCTTGGAGGCACCGAACTGTGTTATTTGCTCTCGATTAGTAAATATCAGGGCAAGTATGGCGACCACACGTATTGGCAACACAATGCGTTAGCCTGTCTTGGCTGAAACGAAGCGCACCGCCTGCAACCTGTGGAGTCATTACGGCAGGTACAGTTTGCTTGTCAGCTGATAGGGCTTTGATTTTCTTCTTGTTTAACGATAATTTCATTTCAGTATTCCTTCTAAATTATAGGCTCTGATTGAGCTCATTATGTCGTAGTTATGTCATCTGATTTATTCTTAAATGAACAAAAAAGCAACATAACAACCAAGCTAAAACATATTGCTTACTTTTTCAACATTTTGCTATTAGTTACATTTTTTCAACGTTCTTTTGCGTCTGATAATGGTGATAGAGATGCTAAGCACTAAGTGGGCTTAGCATCACATGTCGATCTTATTCGTTATTTTTTCTCTAAACTCAAAGCTCGTCCTTTGCGGCCGGAGTTTGGCTGCGCTGCTCTAAGCGCCTGTACTTGATTAAGTGAGGTATTGAAGGGCACCCAGTTGCCGTTTTCAAGCTGTGCTTCGATAACAAAACCCGGGATGGCAGTAAAAGCGTCGAGTTTTGCTCCAGATAGCTGTTTTGCGGCGACGACAGGGATGCGAAACTCAATTCCGGCTTGTGCTAATTTAGGCAGCTCTTGAAGGCCCAAAATAGCCACGAATCGTTGCCAATCAGCCTCACGTTGCGCCTGTAGCTTAGCCGTAAAATATCCGCTAGACTGGCTGTATATACGACCTGCTTGGTACGGTAATTCCCACTCGGCATGGTGCCATGCTCGCTCTGCAAGGGCCAATAGCCGTGGATAAAGCATGTATTCGGCTTGTGCATCACTGCGCAGCATTTCACTCCATAAGTGCCCTTGTAGCCCGGCAAACTTAACCCCTTTGTTTAGTGATGAGTCGCTGTCGTTAGCTATGTAGGCGTGGTGATTGGTATTTTTCCAGATCTCTGCATGCGCAGGGAGGTTGTCTGGCATAAATTCAAACATCTTTTTGCTTTCGATAGCGCGACTTGCCCAGTGATTACCACGCTCTTCTGGGTGAGATTGATATGGAAAGTCAAAGTAGGTTACATCAGGGCTAGACAAGACAACCTGCCAGCCCTGATTGGCGAAGCGATGCGCGACCGCGTGCCCGTTTTCGCTTAATGTCGCCCAAGCATTGCTCTGTACGTTTGCTGGCATATTTGCAGCACGTACATCACCTAAACCGTCGCTCCACCCTGCAACCTGTATTCCTTTTTTATCAAGTAACTTTGCGATCCGCTCAATGAAGTAACCGTTAAAGTTGGTAAAATCTTTCACGCTTGCCTGCAATTTTTTACAAGCCGGCGACTCTAGCCAAGCACCTGCGGTTTCATCTGCACCTATATGGTAAGTGTTGAGTGGTACACCTGCACGGTCATGCAGCACTTTTACTTCGCTTAATACTTTGTCGATAAAGGTGTAAGTGTTTGCAATACAGACATTTAGCGTGTTGTCGTTGTAATGTTGAATGGAGCTATAACGCGTCTTGTCAGCAGCTTCTACTAACCGGTACTGCTGTGCATCCTCTGGTTTGCCTTGTGCCGTCAGCTTTTTATATCGCGCCTCCATGGCGATGATTGCAGCACGTGAGTGACCAGGCATATCTAATGAGGGTAACACCTCGATATGATGCGCCTTGGCATAGCGCAGGATCTCAATATAATCCTCTGCAGAGTAAAAGCCATTCACTTGCGCGTTTTTATCATTCCCTGCGCCTAATTGCGGCAATAGGCAGCGAGTTTCGGTCAAATCAAAGCAGCGATAAGCGCCGATAGAGGTGAGTTCATCAAGACCGTCGATGGCTAAGCGCCAGCCTTCATCATCCGCTAAATGAAGGTGCAGTTTATTTAGCTTGTACGCTGCCATCTGTTCAATGGTTTGTAAAATAAAGGCTTTGGAGCGGAAGTTGCGGGCAACATCGACGTGTAAACCACGAAAGTCATACCTTGGTGTATCAATAATATCCACCATGGGAATACTCAAATCATTGATATCCAATAGTCCTGCAAGGCTTTGTAGCGCATAAAATGCAGCGGCGCTGTTATTGGCTTGGATTGAGATGTTATTTTTGCCGACCGTCAGTTGATAATGTGGACTTGATTGTTTATTTGGCTTTACAGCGACATTAACTACAAGTCCGTCCTTGGTGCTTTTTACCCCGAGGGTATTGAGTCGCTGTTGTGCCATGGCGATAGCATCAGCTGAAATACCTGAAAGTTGCAGATTAATTCCGACTGCTAGATTGAGTCGTTTATCGGACAGCACTGTCAGTTGTTTAGGTTTTGGTATCAGCCCAATTGCAGCATCAAGTGTTGGCTGCACTTGATGTTGATATAAGTATTCGCTGCCCATCCACGGGGTGTCATCTTTACTGCTGGTTTGCAGCTGGTTGAGCGTATCAAATGGCGTCAGATAAGGTTGTAGCTCAAGTCCTGTGTCGTTATCGCGCTGGGTTTGCGTGCTTTTGATCACTTGTGGGGTGAGCTTAAGCTGCGCGTCCGTTACAACATAATTTGGCATAAACTCCGAGCGTGTAACCTGAGAGTCCTTGGTATAAAAGCGCACGGTAGTGGGAGTACTTGAAAACCCACTAAACCCTGCTGCAGGCGTGATTTTGTGAATATCACCATTGATATGGGTGATGGCAAAGTTATCGCCCTCAACATGGTAAATCGGCATCAGTTGGCTAAAAAAGATAGCAAAGTCATTATTTGCCTTGGTATTTTCTGTAGCTACGCTAAAGCTCAGCTCTGAGTAATAACACTTTTGTTGTGCCTTGGGGCAGGTGCTCGGCTTGCTATCAAGCAAGGTGTACTTTACATCAAGATTTTGGCCTAACCAGTTTACTGCGGTTTGGTCGAGCGCATAAAGGGGTGACGACACCCCAAAAAGTAGGGCCATAAGCCGATTAAACTTCATTGGCTAGTTCCTTGTTATCATGGTTAATTTTATTGTGTTGAAACAATCCGTATGCCCCTACAAGTGGCGCGTGATTTAAGGTGCTTGGAATGACACGAACGGATTGATATAAAGCATTGCCAAGCAACTGCTGCATCTTGGCTTCAAGTGCGGCGTTAAAATAGTCATATGAATGCGTCACGGAGCCGCCTAGTACAATGACATCTGGGTTCAGCACCATGACTACTTGCGCGAGTGCATGACCAACGTGACCGCCAAAAGTCTCAAATTGTTGTAGTGCAAATGGGTCGCCACTGCGTGCTTGTTCGGCCAACCACCTCCCTTCAATTCCTTGTCGCCCAAAGAATTGTCCTGAAGCATAATCTTCAATAATTCCATCAAGATAGCTTAAGTTGCCTAGCTCTCCTGCAGCACTATGGTTACCCGTATATAAATTACCGTTAAACACAAAACCGGCACCAATGCCTGTGCCAAGGCATACGCCAATTAGGTTGTTGGCATAGTGGCCACCATATAAGTATTCACCAAATGCAAAGCAGTTTGCGTCATTATGGACAACAACGGGCAAAGAAAAGTGCTGTTCTAACAATCCCTTCAGAGGCACATTTTGCCAATGAGGAATATTTTGTGTTGTCAGCACGGTGCCGCTGCACACATCCAGTGTGCTTGGTACGCCAATCGCAATACCAGTTGTTTCGGTCGTTAGGTTTTCTTCAATTAAACGGATAACAAAGGCATTAACTTGGTCTAAGTTGGCCTGACTAGGCACCGCATATTGGCGTACCTGCTCGACCTGAGTGTGCGTAACCGAAGCCGCAAGCGCTTTGGTGCCTCCCAAGTCAATACATAACAAAGAGTGATTCATCGTAATTTAACTATTTTCATTTAGAGGTTGAGACAGCGTCTTTTGACTATTGCCAAAAGTTTTATTTTTAATCAAAGGGTTAGCCCATACGCCAACACTCAGAATATAGCTAAGTGGCAGTAGTAACAGCAGGGCAGCAAGTTGTAAGTTGTTACTCAATTCAGCCGCAAAACCTATGATGGGAGACATAAAAGCACCGCCAATGATCCCAGTACATAAAATCCCTGTGATTGCGCCATGGCCGGTTTTGAATGAATTTAATGCCAGAGCAAAGATGACCGACCACATAATGGAGAGGAAGAATCCCACCATTGGAAAAGCAATAAGCGCTACGGTAGTGCTACCGAATAATGCACTTAGCAGTGCGATAGCGGCGCCAGAGCTGAATAAAATCAAAAGCTTTTGTGCATCAATAAGTTTAAGTAGTGCCAGTCCAAGTAAACAGCCTAAGGTTAGGCATAACCAGAATTCGCTCACCACTTTTGCGCCTTCGGTGGCTGGGTCTAGGCCATGATATTGCTGCAAAAACACGGAAATAAGGTTCGCGACACCTTGTTCTAGCGCAACATAAGCGGCGATGGCGGCAAAAAATTTCAATACGGTTTTATCTTTAAAAAAACCGATACTTTGTGACCAGCTCAGCTGCTGCTTTTTCTGCTCGGGTACCGCGCTAAATGGCGTAAATTGCGAGAGCAATAGCATCACGACGCTTAGGATAGCGAATACCGCATAGATACTTAGCCAGGTTTTATCTGCTGGGATAACACCAGAAAGTGCCCCGCCAAATCCCTCTGCGGTGGTGACTTGAGACTGTAGTTTGCTATACACCAGAGGCGCGAGTGTTGCGGCAGCACCAAACATCAACTGCGCAAACACCGAAAGCACGGCAAAGTGTTCTGAACCACCGCTAGCGCGTAATAGTGGATTGATAGCCACTTGCAGTAGTGCCATGGCACAGCCGAGCATAAACAACGCAACCATGGCAATGGCAAACGTTGGCATTAGCACAAAGGTCGTTGCGCCAATTGCAGCAAGGGTAAATGCGAGCTGCATAACGGTTTTTTCTCCAAAATGCTGAACTAGCAGTCCCGCCGGAATAGACATCACACCATACGCGATAAAAAAGGCGAACGGGAAAAACCCCGCGAGCGTTAGGCCTATGCTGTAACTTTCTATTAGTGCTGGAAAAATCGCGCCTAAAATATTGGTGATAAAGGACACCGTAAAAAAGGTTGCCAATACTAAGGCAATCACTAGGTAGCTTTTTCTCATGTTGTATTTCCACCTTCATTAGAGAGCAGGTGATGGCGTGGCGATCTCGCTTGTGGGCAGACAAACAAAAAGATCAAGGGGAATCTCACCACCACCCGCAATTGGGTTATGCGCGGAATGCTTGTGCTCGCTGTATTTGTTCCAGTGCAGTTGTATGGGCAGTAAAATGCTCATCACTAAGCTTCGTTAGATAGGCCTTGGCCGCCTGTTCGATATGCTGTGGTGCTTGATCAAAGGGCATTTGGCAGGTGCTATCGCGATGATCCATGCCGCCAAGTAAGCAATACCAACTGGGACGAATATAGGGAGAGTACATCCTGTGTTGGTTGAGCCAAGCATCAAAATCACCACCGCTACGCCAGTGTGTGAGCAGCTCATCGAGCTCGCTTAAGCTCAGTGCCGCGACTTTTGCATCATGCCAATACTGCGTATCTGCGCGCTTGCTGGTGGCGTAATGTGCCAGAACATACTCTTTAATACCGAGCACCAGATCTGACAGTTGTTGATTGATGGCTTGTACCTCGAGCTGTTGTGAAAGCAGCCTATTCAATAACTCAATGCTATAACCTGTGACCATCAGCGCGGTGGCTTCGAGTGGTTCAATAAAGCTCTGCGCGAGACCAATAGCAAACACATTGCCTTCAACACTACGTGTCATCATGCCCACTTTCATGGTGAGGTGTTTGGCTTGCCCTTTATCGAGTTGCGCGGCTTGACGCAGCTGAGCCTCAGCCTCTTCGGTGGTGGTATGTGCGCTGCTGTACACGTAACCATGTCCGGTTCTGCCTTGTAGCGGGATCTGCCAGCGCCAGCCGCACGGCATCGCGATAGCTGAAGTGCTTGAAGGTAGCGGGTTTATTTTATCGCCGGCAATCGCGACAGCTGAATCATTGAGTAACTGATCTGCAAAGGAAATAAAGGGCACTTCGAGTGTTTTCTCTATCAGCAGGGCGTTAAACCCTGAGGCGTCGACGTAAAAGTCGCTTTTCACCTGTGCACCCGACTCAAGTGTCAGTGCAATAATTTCTTTGGCGTGATGCTGTACGCTACTCACCGTACTTTGAATATGCATTACGCCTCGCGCTAGGCTAAATGCCCTTAACCAATCTGCAAGCTTTTGCGCATCAAAATGATAGCCGTACTCAAGCGCCCTTGGTAATGGACGCTGTGGCAGTGGTGCTTGTTGCTTGTCGGCAAGTACTGCGGCTAAAAAGTAATGTTCGGGCTTATCTATATATTCGCTACCACGACGTCTGGCGTTGGCGTTGACAAAGTAGACTTCCGCTGTTTTTGCATCCATTTCAGAGAAGAAGGGATGGAAATAGCTGCCATTGTCGCCATTCCAGTTATCAAAATAGATCCCGGTTTTATAGCTTGCTTGGCATGCGGGCATCCAATCGCGTTCTTTCACACCAAGACTTTGCATAAAAAGCTGCAAATGTGGCGTTGAGCCTTCGCCAACGCCAATTCTGCCAATACTCGATGACTCAATCACCGTAATTGATAAATTGGGTTGATGCTTTGCAAGGTAGGCTGCGCACATCCAACCGGCTGTACCGCCACCAAGGATGGTGAGTGACTGTATTGTTTTCATAGGCAAATGAGTTTTCATAGGCAAATGACCCCAGCCGTAAGCGACTGGGGCTCCGAGGTTAGAACTTATAGCTGACGCCAAGGTAATAACGCGTACCAAATTCAATGGTGTTCTGCGTTAAGTTGTAGTTGGTGTCGTAAGATTGAATAACCTCATTGGTCAGGTTTACACCCTCTAAGCTGACATCCAGATTTTCCATTGCATGCCACACCAAAGATGCATCCCATTGTTGGTAGCTATCGTTGCGCACCGCTTGTGCTGCACCGACACCAATCCATTCACTACGCCAGTTATAAGCGATACGTGCACTGAACTGCTCGTTTTCGAAAAATAGCGAGCCGTTGAATGAGTTTTCAGATACTCCCGGCACCATTTCTTTTGCATTATCTGGTGTGGTGGTTTCACTATCCACGTAGGTGTAGTTAGTAATAATGCCAAAGCCATTATCAAAGCTATGTTGAAGCTGCAGTTCTATCCCTGTTACGTCACCGTCTCCGTTACTACGTGGGCGTGTGACTCGGCATTGATCATACTTAGAAGGATCGGTACCGCATCCGTCTACATATTCAATCGCTTCGGTAGAAAAGACAACGTTGTCAATTTTCTTCACAAAAACGGCTGCTGAGAGCAAGGAAGCTTCGGTAAAGTAATATTCGATGCCAATATCTGCTTGATCTGCTTCGTATGGTTTAAGGTTCGGGTTACCACCGGTGGCAGAGCCAAAGTTGGCATCAATCGCTAGACCTGGTTTTAAGTCGTTGTAATTAACTCGAGACATAACGCTAGATGCGGCTGCTCGGATGATAATATCGTCGCTGTAGTCATAAGCGAAGTTGATGCTCGGTAGCCAGTTGTCGTAGTCAACCGTTTCATCGAAGACCGTGTTATCAACATAGCCGCTGGACTGTTGTTCTGTATCCACATAGCGTAAGCCGATATTACCGCGGAAGTTTTCACCGCTGAATTCACTTTGCACATAGATAGCGAGCATATCTTCTTCGACATTGTAGGTTTTACCAAAATCTTGCTGCTCGATTAATTCACCCGCCTCATACTTGCCAGTGATAAAATCCCACCACTTATCTTCATCGAGCTTGGCGTATGAATTAAGAATATGCCCGCCCGTTTGCGAATGAAGATTGGTAAAAATACCATCACTCCAGTTAGCTAAGCTATTACCATCAGGGACAAAACCAACAACATCCGCTGGATTTCTTTGTATTGCGATACGTGCAAATTCGTTTTTATTAACCTTCACACCCGCTTTGATGTTCTTGAAGTAATCATGCTCTAGCATCCACTTGATATCGGCTTGTGCATAACTCACTTCATGCTCTTGGACCGTAGTTTGGAAGTTTGATTCCTGAGCAAATTTGAGCTGTGAGGCATCGGTTGGGTCTAGTGAATCAAACCAAATTTGATAAGGACCTGTGGCATCGTAAGTAAAGCCGCCATCAGTACTATTTTGACCATTAGGGAAGGCAGGATCGCCAATTTTTCCACCCTCATCCGTTGCCGGGATCCACCAACTTGAGGAACCAAACTGTGTACCACCATCAGATGTTGAGCGACCAATAACACCGCTTACCTCGAAAGTATCACCGACGTATTTACCACTGAAGTTTAAGGCATCGACTTTCATGTTTACGGCGTTACGAACAGTGGGGTTGTATATAATGTTCGCGTAAGCTGGCAAAATACGCGCACGCTGTGTACCGCCTGCAGCGTTGTTTTGTACATCAACAGCACCTGCACCACGGGCACTTACGGTAAGAAAGTTATGGTTTACATGTGGATTGTCAAACTCAAAGCGAAAGTAGTCTACCGCAAATTCGGTGTTATCGCTTGGTGCAAATTGCGCGGTAAGTTGCGCGCTGGTGCGCTCGCGCTCAGCTCTGAATGCTTGCGAGCCGATAGCCCAAGCGCCCACTGTAGATGCTTGTCCCGTGTCTTGATCCGCCGCAAAATATTCATAGTAGCCACCAATGGACTCAATAACGTGACGGCCTGAAGTCAGGTTCTCAATAGAGTATGCTGCGAGCACACCAAATTTTTCATCGTCACTTTTCCAGCTACCTAAAAATGAGCCACTTATATCATTTTCATCATACAAGGTAGATCGGCCCATTTCTGCTGACACCATGTAAGTGTGTGCATCTAAGTCCAGAGGTTTACGCGTGACAAGATTCACTGTACCACCCAGCGCACCTTCTTCAAGGTTTGCTTCAGGCGTTTTGTAGACGTTAACTGCCGATACTTGCTCTGCTGATAACAGCTCCATGTTAAAAGTACGCGTCGATGGACCCAAATCATACCAATCGGTACTGGCGACCGATTGGCCATTTAATAAAATACGCGATTGCTCGGGCGCGGTACCACGGATAGTAACACCACTTACTTCACCATATTGGCGGTCGACTGTAACCCCAGAAATACGCTGTAGCGCATCACCAATGTTTTTGTCGGGAAACTTACCAATATCTTCCGAGGTGATAGCATCAACAATACCATCTGCAAAGCGCTTGGTGTTCATTGATGCTTCAAGCGAGCGGCGAATGCCTCTTACTTCAATTACTTCGACATTTTCTTTTGCGCTTTGTTCTTCGGCTAATGCTGATGGTGCAGCGGTGAGTAAAAGGGGGGATAAGGTACTTGCTGTCACGATGGCGGCAAGTTTATTCAATTTAAATTGCTTCAACTTAGTTGTTTTCATTGTTCTGCCCATTGTTCCTATTTGTTGTTGGCAGAAGCTAGGGTATCGCCTTGAGTGTTTTTTAAGCGGTATATTTCTATCTACTAATGATACTTTTCACGCTTAAATGAGCGTAATTTGACAAAAATACTTCACTGCACTTCAGGCTGTCGCTATATTTCGATAGATTAATATTGTTTAGTGATTGAATTTGCATGGTGTGCAACTAAGTGTAATGAGTAGTTGTTTTAAAGTTTATAACATGCCGATTTTAAATAAGTTTATTAATGTAAAAGGAAATTGCTATGCGAGCGATGTACGAGAAAGTACTACCATCTCCTGGATGTTCATGGCGTTATTGCCTGTATCAATTACCCGAAATTCCCTTTAATTGGCACTATCATCCGGAATATGAGATCTGTTTGACGCTCAACAGTGTCGGTGTATGTCATGTGGGTGACCATATTGCCCCTTACGAAGACTTAGATTTGGTGATCCTAGGCCCTGACTTACCACATACTTGGCAGTCAAAACCGAATCCGGATCACTCCGCTCACGTTGTCCATGTTGCACAAATACCCGCACACTGGTTGGAATCTTTAGTGGCTCAGCATCCTGAATTACATGGCTTATCTGAATTGTTAAATGCAGCGCGCCGTGGCGTCAAATTTCCTGTGGAAGTCGCAAGGCAAGCGAAAAAGTGGTTTGAGCAAATCGCGGATGCCGAGCCGTTAATGCGCTTTGTGCTTTTGCTTGAAATGTTAACGCGGATGACGACATCGAATTATCAACATTTAGCCAGTAGCGGCTTTCGCTTTGACGCCCGCCATGACCCCGCGAAAGACAAGTTCGACCGAGTTATTGCCTATATCTATGATAATTACACCGACAAATTAAGCGCCGATGAGCTTGCACAGCAAGTGCACATGAGCACCAATCACTTTCATCGTTTCTTTAAAAAGCGCACGGAGCGAACTGTGACGGAGTTTATCAATCAACTGCGTATTGCCAAGGCCTGTAAACTATTAATTAGCTCAGCCTCTCCTATTAGTGTGATATCGGATCAATGTGGTTTTAATAATATTTCTAATTTTAATCGTCGTTTTCAAGCGTTGAAGGCGTGTACGCCCAGTGAGTTTCGTGCACGGCTGCACCAAAAGGCATTGTATTGATCTGGACGTGGGCCTGTTTATTGTGCGTTTTAATCAAAACTTCAATTCAAACCGTGAATATTTCGTAATGCTATGATATTCATGCTTATTCCTAAATATTCAACTTGGTATTTATCAAGGAATTGCCAAGAATGTGCCGGGTCGCAACAACAATAAACGAGGATGACCGTGATGACACTAGGACACTTTATTAAACAGATCCGTACACAGAAAGGCTTAAGCCAACCCCAGCTAGCTGAGCAAATGTGTGTTGAGCAAAGCTATTTATCTAAACTAGAAAACGACAAATCCGTGCCTTCTAACGAGGTATTTAGAAAGTTGCTAACGGCGCTCAATTTATCTTTAGATGAGTGTATGCAAACCCTTTCAACACTAGGGAAGCGTGAAGAATTAAGCCAAATTCCAGATATAGAGTATTGGTATAAGCAACATCAACAATCAAAACAAAAGCAATATAAGCAACTTGCGATATTCGCTATTTTGCTAGTGTCTCTCGGTGTCGGGTTATTTTGGAGTGGCTACAAACAGATATTTTTTAGTGAAAGACTGTTTGAATATGAATCTCAGGGTGTATTGCAAGCCGGTGAGCCCGTGGAGCTATATAGAAAGTGGCGCTTTCTCCTTGTTCCTCATAGTAAGAATAGTGATCTTGAATTTGTGGAGCAAGTTGAGCTTGCCATGGCGAAACGTTTAGACAAAAAAACGGAGCTTTTCTCAGATTACAGAGGAGGCGCTTACACCGAATCGGTAACTGATGGCAGAAGACATTATCGTTTTCAAGGGTCTAGATTTGTTGAGCGTGTAGAAAACGCCTGGTTGCAATTTGTTGGCTTATTGTGCCTCTCTGCTGGGGTTATGCTAACTTTAGTAGGCAAGCGGTTAGTTAAGCCTTAGTTTATTAAACCTTAAGGTAAAGGTGTAAGATGCAAAAACGATTATTTTTTGGTATTGGCATGGATGACGACGCTCGAGCGCATATCGGCCAGTGGCTGGTAGATAGTGTGAGTGCGAGTAAAGCCAATACTCAGCCGAATAATTGGCATCTTACACTGGCGTTCCTTGCGATGGTAGAAGAGTCAAAAGTAGCCGAGCTTTGTGATTTTGCAAGTAGCTTATCGGTGCCTAAATTTACACTCACCTTTAGTGACTATGGCTACTGGCAGCACAATGGCATTTTTTACTTAAAGCCCGAACAAAAACCACAAGCTTTGCTTGATTTAGCCAATCCACTGCGTGCTTTTGGAGAAAAATGTGACCTTTATCACAACCCGCATCCGTTCTCACCACATATCACACTATTTAGAAATTGTAAGCCAGAGCCGAGTGTTACGAAGCCCATTACGCCTTTTTCACTCACAGTAAAGAAATTTCATCTCTATCATTCTCACCGCAATGAACGAGGCTTGATCTACGACCCTATTGAGTCCTTTTTTCTGGGCTGAAACGTCTATTTTGAATGCTTTTTCCAAATAGAATAGAGTGTACTGCTAAGTAAACAGCTAAATAGCAAGACAAAGATATAATTTGGCACGCCGTTATAAAGATATAACGAGAGGTTAGTTGCTAATAATAGTAATAATGCAATGTACTTCATTCAGTTTAGTTCCTAGATTCTTCAAAGCTCTATTGAGAGCTAATGTTTGATACATCCCCTGTTATACCCGTTTGTAGCAGGCCTTAGTTTTTCTTAGAGTAAAAAGGTTCGAGTAGATAACAGGCTAATCCATAGGCGCAGCCGAATCCGATAGCAACAATTGGTAGCATTTGTATTTCACTAGCACCAAGCCAACTGCCAAAAATAAACACCAATGACACAACAGAAACTAGGCATATTGTTATCTTTGCGAGCACAACTAAAATATGCTGCTTCAAAGGTAAGTCGCACTTTTCCTTCCATCTCTCTTGCAGTACTACGTAAATAAAAACGAAAAACACAGGTAACAGAGACTCAATAAACTCAAACATGATTTCGTGTCCTACTAAGTAGGTCAGATCCAGAACACGGAGCTGACCGATAGGTTAAGCGTATTTATTGTAAAGCTTCTTCGCTAATCCACCCAAAGATGCGCCAACTAGAAAGGCAGCAACAAATCCAGCGCTATTAACTTGGGCTGTTACCAGACTATATCAGTAGCGACTAGAGCATCATGACAGAGAGGTCTTGCTGGAAATACAAGAGGTGTAGTTATGACTGCCATCCGTATTCGCCAGAGATTCACTCAATAAATCAACATGTCCTTGATGCGACTTAGTCAAATTACCATAAAAACTCACAAGTTCAAAAACCAAGAAAATAAAATTTATTCATTAATATTAGTGCATTATGTTTATATATTATAGGGGAATAACAACTCAGTTTGCTAATCGTTATAATTGTTTGTTAGCTATGTAGCCAGCGCTTTAGCTTTTTAACCAAAGTTTCAAACCAAGTGAGTTGATAACGCTGGTATTTAGCGCACTTGAGGAATAGCTTTTTGGTGGCCTCGTTTCGTGCCGGACTAATATGTAGGCGACTGCACTCTTTACTTGCGCTGTGCCAATCTTGTGCGCTGACGGCTTTAATCAAATTAGGAAAGGCCAAAAATAGCTTACTGGTACCAAGGTTGTAAGCCATATCCAATAGCGCAATCTTAGCGGGCGTCGGTAATAGCTGATAAGGAATGCTGCCAGTTTCTTGCTTGGCAAGAAAATGGATTAGGTGCTGCTCAAATTCTTTAATCTGGTCTATGAGGTACTTTTTAGAGGCCTTGGGCGACAACGTTAGCTCGGTATATTGCGCATACCAAGAAGCCTTGTAGCCGCTGGGTTTGCCCTTAATATTACGGTATTCATCGCGCTTTTGTTGCAAGGTGGCAGAGCGTTTGGAGCGCCTATCTCGCATCGGTAATTGGCAGAACTGCTCAACATTTTGCATATGGAAGCCAACACCAATCGTCGGATTGGCATTCACATCTAGGTACAAATGTAGCACCTCACCTTCAAACTGCATGAGGTGAGTGATTACTCGCTGATAGAATTTATCTGTGTTGTTGAACAACTAGGTACCTCAGTGATCACTGCTTTTTCATTGGTGGTATAGCACTGTTTTAGTATAGAACAGTAGCAGGCCTCTGCCTTAAAAACCGATTTGTGGGCATCAATTTTATCCCATAATCCACGATTAAAATTGCTTTTTGGCATGGTAAAAATGTTGAAAGTGTCGCCATCTGCCAGCAAAATCTTTTGTGGCGCACTGGAAACATACCAGCCAAACTTTTTTAGATAATTGATATTTGACTCTTCGTTTTGAGCATCGCTAAGCGCTGCTTGATAGGCATTGAGGTTGCAGCATGCATCCATAAGTTCGGTAACATCAAAGTAATTTTCGCCATCAAGCTCGTACTTAATGTAGTGGATTATGGCAGGGCCAGTCCCCGAATTGCGAATATCGACTCTAATCGTTGCTTGAGTCGACTCTAAATCAAAATTGCTATAGCTGAATTGAAGCCATGGCCAAGTTTCAGTTTTTAGCTGCTTTTCGGCTGCGGAAACCTGCTCTTGAGCAGCTTTTGCCTGCAGATAAGTGGCGTAAAACGATGCCGCTGAAATAAACATCGCACACAAAGCCAAAATGGTGTTCATTTTGGAGCGAGAAAGTTTAAAGGAGCCCCTTGAGTGTCTCGAGCTGTGTGGCTGTGGCCGAGCAGGCTTTGCTGCCTGCGTTTCGGCTACATTTTCAGAGGGTAAGTTATTATTGTTATGTTCTGACATATTTATCCAACTGACACTACGCCCTAAGGCGACAGAAATACCAGTAACGTATCGCCAATTTTCAGTCTATCTGTCGATAGCTGGTTCCATTGCTTTAGCTTAGCGACACTGACATTAAATTGCTTAGCTATGCGCCATAAACTATCGCCGTGTTTGATCTGATAGTCCAGTTGTTTGTCAGCCAAAATGGGCAAAATTAGCTTTTTTCCTGCACGAATTCGGTCACTCTTTAATTGATTAAAGGCTTTTAATTCGGCGACGGTTAGCGAATAGCGCTTTGCAATAGTGCTAAGAGAGTCTCCACGTCGGATAGTATAATGTTGCCATGTATCCGCGGGCATTTTGGGTAAGTGTGTGAGCATGGTTTGCCACTCTGACACGCGCGCTGTGGGAATGACAATATGCTCAGGGCCGCCGAGTAATGCTGGAAAACGTGCATAGCCTGGATTTAATACCTCGACTTCTTTCCAGCCTTTGAGATCAGATAAGATGGCTTGTTGTTCGAGTTTAATAACGCTGATTAGAGAGCGATTAGGGATTTTAGGAAACTTCATCAAGTCATGCTTTAGCAGCTGTGATGCCGCAAGTAGCTTTGGTACGTAGTGACTTGTTTGGCGCGGTAGCTTCAAATGGAAAAAGTCAGTTGGCTTACCTGCTTTTTTATTACGTTCAATGGCCGCAAGCACTCTACCTTCACCCGTGTTATAGGCGGCAATGGCATGATACCAATCACCATCAAAACGTTTGTGGAGGTATTGCAAAAAGTCCAATGCGACGCGGGTCGAGTCTACGATATCTTGGCGGCCGTCATACCAAGCGTTGATCTTGGCACCATAATGTTTTGCAATCAGCGGCGTTAGTTGCCACAAACCCGACGCATGCTTGTGAGAATAGGCTTGGGTATTAAAGTCACTTTCAATTAGCGGCATCAATGCCAGTTCTATTGGCATATCGCGCTTTTCGACTTCTTCTACTAAGTAATAAAGTAGCGGCGCTGCACGTTCACTGATGGTATCCATATAATTGGGATGCCTGAGGTACCAATCAATCCGTTGTTTTACACGCTTATCGTCGGAATCGGCAAAGCTGAGTTGATCTTTAATACGGAGCCATAAATCATCAGTTGCGAGCGGATCATATGGCGTTTTAACTACTGTTTTAGCTTCGTCTTTGACTGTATTTTTTGGCTTGTTTACACCAGCTTGCACGGAGTTATCAGGTGTTGGTTCATCCTGTTGAGGTTGCTGTATTTGGCTACAGCCATTTAGTAGCAGGATTGCTGTAAGTAATGGAGTGATGAGGTTTTTCATAGAGCCTTTTTTATTATCCTTTTATTATGCAGTCCAATGAGGCATCTGAACCGCATAAGATTGTATATAAATTCGGTGCAAATGCAAAAATAGACACCTTACCTGTTGCGGCTGTGTAGTGTAGGGTGATGAAATGGATACTAAATGAACTTTAGCGTTACAGCATTTAGCATTGATTAATGGAATTAATTCAATAACACTCGGTTACTTGATAATTGCATATTGCTCACTTACTCAAGGCGTAGTTGGTGCTTAAATTGTGTTTTATAGGTTCGCGAGAGTGTTAATACTTTCCCACTTTGCAATGCGATTTCGCTGTCACCACTGGCGAGCGGCGTAATACTTACCACTTTAGACACATTAATAGCAAAAGAGCGATGAATACGCACGAAGCCGACGGGGTCTAAGCGCTGACATAACGTAGCAAGCGTTGAACGCAGCGGATAAATGCGGCCATTTACGTGTAGATTGACGTAATTTCCAGACGACTGTAACCACTCAACCTCTTCAACTTTAACGATAAATTCTTTACCAAGCTTACGCACCAATAAGTGATGAATAGGTTTGTGGAGTGTTTCATCTTCATCGCTTTCTTGTTTTATCGGAGATGCTTCACCAAGCATATGGGAGACACTAAATTGATAAGCTTTTATGAGTGCAATAAAGAATACTAAGCTCCATGCATCTTTTTGATATTCATAGATAAGTTCAAACCAAGAAAGGTGAAAGTTGTAATCTAGTTGCAAACTAAAATAAATCGTTTCACGTAATAACACCATGATGCCAACATGGCCAAAACAAAATAACAGTGAGGCAATAAAAAAGCTAAAAGCGACATTAAAAGGTTTGTGCCACTGCCAAGGAAATGCGTTTAAATACCAAGATATGACAGGAATTAAGGCTAAACTGGCAGCAGCACTGGTATATTCCCATACGAAAGGTTCCCACAGCGCAAAATCGAGCTGCGCATCTCGTTTGGCATCCATGATCAGAGTAATGGCATTCAAGGTGTTATTAATCGTTAGAAAGAGGGCGAGTAATGCCATTGCCATCAAAGGGTGGAACTGCTGAATAAAGGTACGTGAAAGCATCATGGTTTGAGTTTTTCTTTTACTCTAGCAACTGGGTGCAAAGCGGTCACTTATTTTATCCCTCTATTCCACGGTTTATCCCTAGCTATTGTTATTTAAGCAAATTTCGTTTGTTTGTACGCTGTATTGGCGCACTGTAGGGGTAAGTTTACTTTCAAAAAGAAAATAACATGGATCATTTAAATCGGCGAGTAGAGCTAGACTGGCTGCGTGTTATTGCATTTACGATACTCATTTTTTATCACACCGCTATGTTATATGTACCTAACTGGGGTTTTCACTACAAAAGTGCTTATACTTCGGTTTGGCTGGAATATCTGATGTTACTGATCTCACCATGGCGCATGTTGCTTATCTGGTTTATCTCGGGAGTTGCGCTTAGATATATTTTTGATAAACAAGGTGCATGCACAGCCATGCTCTTTCGTACTCCTTTGCTATTGCTCCCGCTATTATTTGGTATATGGCTTGTTGTGCCCGTACAACTGTACGCAGAAATGCAGCAAAATGCTGGATTAACGCTTGGGTTTGTTGATTTTTACAAACAGTTTATTGATTTTAACAGCCCTTTATTCAGTCGGTATCAAAGCGGTATTTGGCCCCATGTTGATGTCAATCACTTGTGGTATTTGCGAGAATTATGGCGTTTTACTTTGTTCCTTGCTGTGTTGCATATCGTCTTTAATTCTAAGCATCAAGTAATGCTACGGCATTTTATCACTTTGTGCTGGTCAACTTATCTACTAAGCGTGTTGGCTTTTGCAAGCTTACTTTGGGCTCAGCTAGCATTGGACGGCGATAGCAAAAGAGAATTTCAGGGGTTTGTTTTTCTGCTCGCAGGTTATCTGCTTGCTAAGCATAATCGGTTTTGGGCTTGGCTTGCTCGGCAAGGTAAAGTGCTACTGTGGGTTTGTGCAGTCAACGCCATAATTATTTTGCTTTTATATCATTTTTACTGGTTGCAGCAAGATACGCGCACAACCTTCATTACTTGGAGTGGGAGTCTTGTGTTGGTGTTGCAGCGCGTGTGTGCGGTGTTGTTGATATTAGCATTAGCGGCGCGTTATCTTAACCGTCCTCATCCGCTGCTTACGAGGCTCAATAAAGTGGTGTTTCCTATCTATCTCTGGCACCAAAGCGTGATTATTGCCTTGGCGCTTTGGCTGAGCCGTTATCAACTTGGTGGTGTGTTTGAGAGCCTATTGGTGATCACAGGAACGCTGCTATTTTCTGGATTGTTGTTTTGGCTGGTGCCAAAGCTGGGTTCCCTTGGGCTGATGGTGGGGTATCGGGCAGCCTTGCTGACAAACAATAAAACTCTTTGGGGCGTGGGGTGTTTGTTATTGTTGCCGCTGATCCTCCGGATTATTTAACCAGTGTACTGCGCTGTTGTGCAATAAATGCTCTACTCTTATTGCTAGGGTCAGTATGCCTCCAATGGAGGATACTTCACGGATAGCATCGCCACGGGCAAGGTGGTGAGCGAAAATAAGAAGAGGGAATCAAGCAAATGAAACCAATTTCTTCACCTCTGGCGGCAATTCAGCCGCATTACGATGTACTTGTTATTGGTAGTGGTTATGGCGGTGCTATCGCTGCGTCACGCATGGCGAGAGCCGGAAAATCAGTCTGCCTACTTGAGCGAGGGCGCGAGTTTTTAACGGGAGAATTTCCGGATACCGAGTTGGAGGCCGCTGGTGAGTTGCAGTTTAATAGCCAAACAGGACACAAGGGCTCTCATTTGGGATTATTTGATATTCATATGCACCGTGAACAGAATGTCGTCGTCGGTTGTGGTTTAGGTGGTACCTCTCTTATCAATGCCAATGTTGCTTTGCCCCCAGTAGATGCAGTACTGAAAGACCCAGTATGGCCACACGCGATTAGAGATGATGAGGATGGCTTGTTGGAAGAGGGTTTCACGCGGGCTCGAGAGATGCTGAAACCTGCCTTATACCCTGAATATTACCCAGCTTTGAATAAACTGAAGGCTCACCAGCAGTCGGCAAATGCATTAGAAGCTCCCTTTAATAAAGTACCAATCAATGTATGTTTTGCGACGCCTGAAGGTGGCGTTAACCATGTGGGTGTTGAGCAGCAAGCATGTAATAACTGCGGAGACTGTGTGTCTGGCTGTAATTTCAATGCCAAAAATACCACTCGAATGAATTACTTACCGGATGCTTGGAATCATGGCGCAGAAATTTATTGCCAGGCCAGTGTGCGCTACTTGGAGAAAACCGACTTCGGTTGGCGGGTGTTTTACCAAGACATGGGAACCGGCGCAGAGTGCTTTTCTGCAGCCCCGTTATTTGTTGAGGCGGATCTTGTGATTTTGGCTGCAGGCACGCTGGGCAGTAATGAAATTTTATTGCGTAGCCAAAGTCGTGGTTTGGCTATCTCTTCGCAACTTGGTCAGCATTTTACTGGTAATGGCGATATGTTGGGTTTTGGCTATAACTGCGACACCGAAATCGATGGTGTTGGGGTTGGTAATCTAGAGCCAGAAGGCAAAGCGCCTACAGGACCTTGTATCACTAGTGCAATCGATCTTCGTGAAGCGAGCGAACGCGCGCAACAAATGATTATTGAAGAGGGAAGTTTACCCGGCGCCATGGCGGGAGTGTTACCAACTGCGCTTGCAAGTGCTGCGGGTGTAATTGGGCTCGACACGGATCACGGTTTTTATGACGCTTTGGAGGAGCAAGCGAGAGTATGGCAAAGCCAATGGCGAGGCGCTTATCATGGTGCGGTAAAACATACTCAAACCTACTTAGTAATGAGCCATGACGATAGCCAAGGTGTCATAACTTTAGAGCAAGACAAGTTGAACATCCGTTGGCCAGAGTTAGGATCTCAGCCTAATTTTCATCATGCGAGTGAAAAGCTGCTTCAAGCAACAGCAGCGCTCGGTGGCACCTATGTTAAAAACCCGATTTGGTCACCGTGGTTGAATAATCGCTTGGTTACAGTCCATCCTTTAGGAGGCTGTCGGCTTGCTGAGACGGGTTCCGAAGGGGTAGTGAATCATAAAGGGCAAGTGTTTATGGCTGAGGGGGATGCCTGCTACGACTCGCTCTATGTGTCAGATGGTGCCATCATTCCAACGTCGCTTGCGGTCAATCCGCTGCTTACGATAAGTGCATTGACGGAGCGCTGCTGTGCACTTATCGCCAAGGACCGTGATTGGCAAATTGACTATCAGTTGCCGTCAAGCCGTTCCCGTGGCGCTGAACCGATCACAACGGGGTTGGCGTTTACAGAGCGCATGCAGGGCTATTTTAGCCGCGTGGTAGAGCCAAGCACTACCTCTTTACAAACCTACTTGGCTGCTTATCAGCAGGGTCAAGAAACAAACCAAACGCTATCGTTTGTATTGACGGTCACCTCGACGGATCTAGAGGTGATGTTGACCGACCCACAACATAAAGCGCATATTTCGGGTCGCGTTGAGTGTAATGTGCTTTCTGATAAACCATTGACCGTTCGCAATGGTGAGTTTCGTTTGTTTGAGCGCCAGGCCTTTCCACCAAATACTCAGAAGATGATCTATAAAATGAATTTAATGGCGGAGGATGGCAAGCAGTACTTCTTTAATGCCTTTAAGCTAATCAAAGACGACCCTCACTCTCTCGATCTTTGGGATGATACTACAACCTTATTTGTTGATATTCATGAAGGAGAAGATACTCAAGGGGCCGTGTGTGGTCACGGTATTATGAAGATAGCACCGATTGATTTTGTGACGCAGCTTGCCACTATTCGTGTAAGTCATGCCGAGAGTAAAGCAGCTCGCTTAAAAGCCATTGCGCGCTTTGGGCAATTTTTTGCGGGCACTCTATATCAAAGTTACGGCAGTATTTTTTACCAAGAAAAAACGCACAGTGGTGAATTGGTGCGCAAAAAGCGGCCGCTAAGGGCTCCAACACCTGAAGTGTACTTGTTTGATACAGCTGATCATGTGCAGCTATCGCTGACTCGTTATCGTGGCGGTGACAAGGGCCCGGTTATGTTAGTGCATGGGCTGGGAGTTGCTTCGAGTATCTTTTCCACCGACATGATTGATACCAACTTAGTCGAGTACCTAGTCGCTAACCAATATGACGTGTGGCTATTGGATTATCGAGTCAGTATTTTGTTGCCTGCCGCCGCAAAGCAATCAAATGGCGATCAGGTCGCGAAATACGATTACCCTGCCGCGGTGAACAAAATCCGAACCATTACGGGAGCGGATAGTATTCAGGCGGTGGTGCATTGTTATGGTGCTACGACCTTCTTTATGTCTATGCTTAGCGGACTTTCTGGGGTTCGCAGTGTCGTTGCATCACAAATTGCGGCGGACGTCGTGGTGCCGATGGCAACGAAAATGAAGACAGGTTTGCATCTCCCTTCATTTTTAGAAAGGTTGGGCGTAGACTCACTAACGGCGCGAGTACCAGAGCAGAGCAATGGGCTTGCCTCTTTGTATGATAAGGCGCTAGGCTTGTACGCGCTCGCCGAGGCACAGGGGCGATGCAACAATGATAGCTGCCATCGCGTGACCTTTATGTACGCCTCCTTATACCGTCATGATCAGTTAACCGATTTGCTGCATGAGCATATTGATGAACTATTTGCCGAAGCCAATATTCAAACCCTTGAGCACCTTGCTGCAATTTGTCGCGCAGGAAAACTGGTTGATGCAGATGGCAAGGACGTTTACATGCCACACATCAACCGATTAAACGTGCCGACGCTGTTTATTAGCGGAGCAGATAACGAATGTTATTTACCTGAGAGCACGAAAAAAACTTATGAACGTCTTTGTCTTGCCTTTGGTGATGAGCAATTTACGCGTAAGGTGCTCCCCAATTACGCGCACATAGATTGTATCTTTGGGCGTCAGGCTGATGTAGATGTTTTTCCACATATTCTCAATCATTTAGAGCGATATTAGGGCCTGTTGACCTTTGCTGTTTGACTTTTGTTCTCCTGAGTGTGTTTTAGTCGCGACGCTCGACTTGCCGCCTAGTAATCTAGGCAAAAGTTGAGCAACAATGAACAAAGCGCACTCAGGTGAACCCAAAGGGCAGCGCTTGATTGGCATTTCTACTGTGTTGTCGCCTGACTCACATAGAATAACTATGCTACGCCGGCTCTGCCTTGTATCAATACCAATCAAACTGCTGCAAAAACAAACTTGAAAGATAAACAGGCCCTAGTCAGGACACTAAAGTCGGTAGGCGCGATTAGTATCGGCCTACCAACTTCCGCTTAGCGTGAGCGCAAACTCTGGTGGTACACGCTCACGAATCGCTTCCATCGCACTTACGCTGCCCGCCCGTGAGGCGTTGTAATACAAGCGTCGATATTCGTATCTAGACGTGAGTGGCGAAGCTTCTAAGTTGAGCTTAACGCGTTGGCTTACTTGAAGCTGTGCTTGCAAAGTCAATTGCAATGAGCCTGATTCAATAAATTGCTCATCGGGATAATATTCGCGATAACTATCCCCGCTGGAAATCTCAGCGCTCCACGAAAAGCGATTAAAGCTTTGTCGAAATTGCATACTAGCCCAATGTGGAACAGTCCCGTTGATTGCACGTTTTCCTGTGAGCGCGTCACGGTATGATGCGTCTCGATAACTATAATCAAGATTGAGCTGACTGTTGTTGATCCAGCTTGATAAGTCTAGATTAACCGCACCATCTAGCCCCCAAAGTGCGGCATCCCCGGCATTTGCAACTATGCTTTCTCCTCGATTATCTTGCTGATATTCATGCACATCTTTTTGCCACTGATAAAAAGGCTTAACGTTAAAACGCCATCTTTCACCTTCTTCAATATCAATTTGCAGTGCAAGTTCAGTGTACTGCATTGGCTTTATTTTAAGATTGCCAAACTGTAAGCGGCCAAATCCTGCGTTGAGCTCTGGTAAAAAAAGTGAAAAATCGAGCTGTTCCACTTCATGCTTTAAGGTGGTTGTAAACTGAGTGCTTTTTGTCGCGTCATAATTTAATCGCACCAACGGCTTGGCGATGAGATGCTGAATATCTTCACTCTTACTGCTATTGGTCGAAAGTGTAGCCTGCTCGGCTGCCAGTTTGCTGTATAACTGCCATTTTGGTGAAAGCGACCAAGTAAAAGCCGCAAAGGGCTCAATACTTAGCTCTTTTATCGTGCTGTGTAGCTGCTCCTCGGGCAATATTGTGTTGGCATTTACTCGATTGATACTGGCCTCAAGACCGTACTCCGAGACAGTGTCGTTTACCATCAGGCGAATTACTCGCTCGTCAGTACGCTTATACTGTGTAAAGCTTGGTGTTGAAAGCCGCGCAGAGAGACCATCAAGCATGTGCAACTCATTCTTTTGTTTTGAGTAGTAGCCTGTGAGTTGTGTGCTCCAATGCTGACCTTGCCACTGCCTATCGATAGATATCTCGCTAGTGTTTGTTTTATCGCGCTCTTGCGAAAACGCAGATTCAACATCGCTGGATGAAGTTGGCGTGCGGTACAGCCATTCGTATTGTGACTGCAAGTTGTCTTTTATAGCCTGAACATTGAGTGTTAGGGCGCCATCCTGCATGGTTTTGTGGCTGGTAAATGAGAGCGTTATTCGCTCACTTTGCTCCTTAAATGTTTCTTCGCTGCTTTCCTCGGGTGTGTTATCAGACGCGAACAGCTGACCTTGGCTGGTGCTTTTAAACGGCTCATCCTGAACTTGAATATGACCGCTGTGCGTCCATTGCCTTTTAGGTAAGATAAACCCTGCCATTGCTGTTATGCCAGTGGCGGCGCTGGCATTGAGTGTGCTACCTAGTTGCCAATTATAGGCATTGTTTTTTTCATCACGAATGATGTTAACAACTTGATTATATTGCTTAAGTGAAGGAAATGGGTGATGACTTAGGTACACTTCTAGCGCAGCGATTTGGTCAACGGGAAGCTGTTTTAAATACTCCGAGACCGATCCAGACTTTACGCGGATCTCCATGCCATTTAATAAAATATTGGCAGAGCTGCCACCTAGGCCGCGCTCACCACTTTGTTCTATGAGTGTGAATGACGGTAAGCGCTCGATGGTTGCAAGTGCATCTTGTGCTGCAAACTGTTGCAGTGAATTTCCAGCATAAACACTCGGTTTTGCGTTATCCATATTGGCGTAAACGCCGCTGCTTATGACGCTCATTAAGGTGCAATAGGTTGCCGTGGAGGGATGAAATCGTGTCATTGTTCCTCTTTGAATAAAAGCTCTCCATTACGCTATTAAAAATAAAAAAGCAGATAAAACAAATTATTAGGTACAAAAGGTGGTTCTATGGGACGGATCGACGGGAAACCGTGAGCGAGCTCAGATCGCCCGCTGGTGTTATGCAGCCAGAGAAAGCGTATCGAAGCGTGACTTTAGTACTTTCTTGTAACCTTTACTCAAGCTAATTTGCGTGCCCGTTGATAACTTGATGATGGCATTACCAGAAGCTTTGGTGGTGATACGTTCAACATAGGCCAGGTTAACCAAATAAGAGCGGTGGGTGCGCACAAACATATCGCTTGGTAGCATGGCTTCAAACTGAGATAGGGTTGCTCGTTTGAGGTATTGGTGTGACTCGGTGTGAATTTCAACATAGTTTTTAGCTGCCACAATGTGCACTATGTCTTTGATTTGTAAAAATGACTTATCGCCGCCTAAATCCACAAGCAAACGTTGATTTATCGCGGTGCTATTGTTTTCTTCTTTACTTTCAATACGGATAAACTTATGCCAAATCATAAAACATACGTAGATCACCAACGGGTGTAATGGCGCAAAATAATACAAGGTATAAGGAATATCATCGCGGTAAACGAGGTAGTCGAATCCGGCTTGTATAGACATGCTCAGTACGAATAAAGCCGAGCAACAAACGAAGTAATTACGCCAACATACCTTATTCTGTTGGCTGAGTTTATTTAGCCATAAGAAGAGTATTGGCGTGTAAATATACCAAAGCCCCCATTCCTGCAAAGCCCACCAGATAGGGTTATTCAGCCGCTCACTTTCTACTTCAACCCAATCGTGCAGTAAGTCGATTGCGGTTAAAAATATGATGACGGCAGTCCAGCCAACTCCAGTAATAATAAGAATGGGTTTGTATACGGTGTGCACGAAATTTTCCCTAAATTAGATACTTCTAGTTTACCGACTTTTTATAAGTTCACAAATCCTCAAGGAGCGATCCGGCCTCTAGTCTCATTTGCCTTGAACTAAAGATAAGCCCCTAAGCAAAGCTCAAGTTAATTAACCAAATACGCATCTGAAGCATGCGCCTTGCTCGCGCCTAAGATAAATTAAGTCGCCGCCATGATTAATCATAATTTGTCTTGAGAGGCTTAAGCCGATCCCCGAGCCTTGTTGTTTAGTGGTAAAAAACGGCACGAAAATCATGTCGACTACATGGTCGGCAATGCCAGGGCCGTTGTCGCTTATTTCTATATAGTGCTGGCCTGCGTTATTGGCTCCAGTTTTCAACACCACTTGGCGTGTGTTTCGCTGGTCTTGGTCATTGCGTTGTTGCACCGCTTCAATAGCATTTTTGGTTAAGTTAATAAGCACTTGCTCAATCTGAGCCGTGTCTAACATCACCAGTTGGGAGTGGCTAACATCAAGCTGTAGGTCTATGTTCGCTTGATGACAGCTTTGTTGATGTAACTGATAGATGCCCTCTACAATCGACGCAAGCTGGGCAGGTTGTAGTACTGGGCTTGGTAAGTTGCTGACTTTTCTAAAGCGGGCGATAAATGCGCCCAGATACTCAGTGCGTTTTGCCAGCGTTTGCAGCGCTAGGGCTAGGTCTTGTTTATCTTCTTCATCGTCAAAACTCAATGTGTCGGGCAAGAGTCCCTCGCAGGTTTGTGCAATGGATGATAGAGGTGTGATAGAGTTAGCCACCTCGTGCGTAAGCACTTTGGTGAGGCGTTTATAGGCTTGCTGCTCTTTGTTTTGTAAAGCATCACGAATGGATTGTAAGGTGACAATTTTACGAATTTGCCCTTGGATCTGCGCTGACGTTATTTGTATAGACAAGTTATCTTGTTGCTCGCCACATTGCCAATTTGCTATTGTTTTCAAGCTGTTATCGCATTCATTAATCAGTGGTGCGATATCTTCTAAATCTTCGCTGTGATTAATGGGTTTACCGAGTAAGCGGGTTACCGCTGGGTTGGACTCAATGACATTACCATCTTTATCGAAAACCAGTACGGCTAAATCTATATGCACTAAGAGGGTCTGCAAAAAGTGGGCCTGTTGCTCTGCAATAAAACGTGCACTTTGAATTCTAGTCTTAATCTCTTCTAAGTGCTGCCGCATGGGATGATGATGGCTCAACCCCAATGAACTATCGCCATTCGCGAGTGATTTCAAAACAAAAGTCATGTGCTTGTTCTGTTTGTTAAATTGACGGTATAAAGAGGAGGTGAAAGCGATCGCTATTAGCGTGACTAGGAGCCAAGTCGCCGAGAATCCTCCTTGTATATACAAGACTATCGAGAGCACATTAAAGCCAATAAGGCCAAGAATTGTACTGAAAAAAACCATTGTAGGATGTTGCGTAAAGCGAACCATATTTTCTTGCCTACAAATCGTATTTTTCTAGTCGACGGTACATTGCTCCTCGGGTTAATCCGAGTGCTTTTGCGGCGTTTGAGACATTGCCGTGATAGTGCTTGAGCGCTGCACGCACAGTACGTTGTTCAATCTCTTCAAGGTTGAAAGTATCTGTGGAAATCAGCGTATTAGTATCGTTTTTATCTTCAGTAATTATTCCTTCAGCTGGCGCTGAGGTTGTCTTCACCACTGTGCTGATGTCCAAAAGTTCGTTTTCGCTTAGGATCACCGCTCTTTCAATAGCATGTGCTAGTTCCCTGACATTTCCTGGCCATTGATATGCTTGTAGACTCTGCATGTCTAGGCTATGTATCTCAAGCTGCCGCTTATATTTGTGGCAGTAGTGTTCAAGATAATAGTTTACAAGTAGTGGAATATCTTCAGTACGCTCACGAAGTGGCGGAAGACGGATCTCTATAGTATTGATCCGATATAATAAATCTTGTCTAAAACGGCCTTCATCAACCGCTTGTTGCAGGTTGTCATTGGTGGCACAGATTAGTCGAATATCCACCGAGATGGGTTTGTTTCCTCCAACTGGAGTGATCTGTCTATTTTGTAACGCGGCAAGCAGCGTCGTTTGTTGATTCATGGGTAAGTTTCCCAATTCATCTAAAAATAGGCTCCCTTCGTGTGCTAATTCAAATCGGCCAACTTTGTCTTCTTTAGCGTCGGTAAATGCGCCTTTTCTATGACCAAACAGTTCGCTTTCGAACAAACTTTCGGAGATAGCACCCATGTCTAAACTGATAAAAGTATTGTCGCGACGCATACTGGCTTGGTGGATGGCATGTGCAGCAAGTTCTTTGCCGGTGCCACTTTCACCGGTGATCAAAATGTTGGCATCGGTGAGTGCCGCACGTTCTATAGTACTAAACACCTTTTTCATGGCCGGGCTTTGGCCTAAAAAAGCAAATTGATGGCTACCGCTAGACTGATTGAGTGCCTGATTTAACCCTTGGGTCTGGCGAGTGAGCTTACCAACTTGCTGTTTGTCTTTGGCATGAGCAAATGCGGCAGCAACCGCACCGAGTAATTGGTCGTTCTGCCAAGGCTTAGCGATAAAGTCTGCAGCGCCTGCTTTTATCGCATCGACAGCAAGTTGAATATCGCCATAGGCGGTCATTAACAACACCACGATACTTGGGTCTTGTTCGACAATTTTCTTTAACCAATAAAAGCCTTCTTTGCCACTAATAGCATCTTGGCTAAAGTTCATGTCGAGTAAGATCACATCTATTTGCTGTGATGCAATCTGCGTTTCTATATCAAAAGGATTATCAGTGGTGATGATGGTTTGGTAATGCTTTTTTAGCAAAAGCTTTGCTGCAATTAATATATCGCTGTTGTCGTCGACAATTAATATGGTGCCTTCTTGCTTCATACTCAGAGTGCTTTGTTTTTCTTTTAGCCTAGCGCACTTCAAGCTATGGCGTCCATGAAAAAGTGTTCATTTTTGGACACTTTTCTGATTTATATGTGTTCTATTTTCGGACAGTTTAACATTGGAAAATAACTAACTTAATATTTAACCCGTTGTTATATATATAGTAAACCCCCCTTGGCATGAAGTTTGATTATAAGTCTTATATATCCGATAAAGCGATTTAACTAATACAGAACAAGGGGCGTGAATATGGATAAGAAAATAGAACGTTCAGGACTACAAAAGCATCTTAAAAAAGGCGTTGTTGGCGGTGTGTTACTTGGCATTGCAGCAGCTGCGTTTGCGTTTAATAACACCTCATCTTCAGGTCGTAGCCAAAACTTGGAACTGCGCAGTCTGACAGTAAGTACCGTCAGTAAAGGTGCTTTTGTTGATGCCCTAAGTCTGCGTGGTCAGGTCGTGCCAAAAACTACCATTTACTTAGATACTATCGCTGGTGGTCAAGTGGAAGAGCGCTTAGTCGAGCAGGGTGAATATGTTGAAGCCGGCCAGCCATTAGTTAGGTTGAGCAACACTAGTTTACAGCTAGACGTAATGAGTCGTGAAGCTCAGGTTACGGAGCAGCTTAACTTCCTGCGAAACACACAAATGACGATGGAAACCAGCCGCCTTAACCTACGCCGTGATTTGCTTGAAATTGATTTGCAAATTAGTCACCTAGAACGCCGTTACAAGCAATCTAAGCCGTTGGTTGAAAAAGGTGTGCTGGCATCAGATAGGCTTTCTGAAATTGAAGACGATTTAAAGTACTACAAAGCGCGAAAAGAACTGACATTAGAGCGTCAAACACAGGAAAATTCGATTAGAAAAGTACAAGTTGAACAATTAGAAGATAGCGCCGAGATGCTACAGAAGAATTTGCAATTTGCGCGTAAAAACCTCGAAAACCTACTGATCAAAGCGCCGGTATCGGGTTATTTGAGTGAGCTAGATGTAGAAATTGGCGAATCAAAGAGTAAAGGGGCGCGTTTAGGTCAAATTGATATTCCAAATGAATACAAATTGGTTGTACGCCTCGATGAATTCTATTTAAACCAAGTACAACCTGAAATGGCAGTAAATGTGCTTTTGGATAGCGGTGTTGTTACAGCAAAGGTGAGCAAAATTGATAGTCGCGTTACCCAATCACAGTTTCAGGTAGAAGTCGCTCTGCCAAGTGGTCAAAGCGATATAAAGCGTGGTCAAAGTATTGATGTCGAGCTAATGCTCGGTGGTAACAAAGAAAATGCGTTATTGCTAAAGCGTGGTGCTTTCTTTACTAGCTCTGGTGGTAACTGGGTATACGTACTCGCAAATGATGGTAAATCTGCTGAACGTCGTGACATTCGCTTAGGTAAAAAGAATCAAGACTACTATGAAGTCCTAGACGGCCTATCACAAGGTGAAAGAGTAATTACCTCAAGCTATAGCAACTTCGACAAAGCGCAACAACTAAATTTCTAAGGATATTACAATGATAAAACTAACTAACCTAAACCGAGTATTCCGCACTCAAGACGTTGAAACTACTGCGCTAAACGATATTAATTTAACTGTTAATGAGGGTGAGTTTGTTGCAATCATGGGACCGTCAGGTTGTGGTAAATCTACCTTGCTTTCAATTCTTGGAATGCTGGACTCTCCGTCTTCTGGTCAGTTCGAGTTTGCAGGTACTGACATTGCGGGCTACACCGAGAAGCAGCTATCACAGTTACGTAAAGCGTCAATCGGCTTCGTATTTCAAAGCTTTAACCTGATTGACGAGCTGACGGTATTTGAAAATGTCGAACTACCGCTGCAGTACCAAAATATCTCTAAAAGTGAACGCAAACAGCGTGTAGAGCAGATTTTAAAGCGCGTTGCCATTGATCACCGCGCGGATCACTTGCCTCAGCAACTGTCCGGCGGTCAGCAGCAGCGTGTCGCGGTAGCACGAGCTTTGGTTATCAACCCTAAACTTATTTTAGCGGATGAACCAACAGGGAACTTGGATTCCAAAAATGGTGAAGAAGTAATGACGATGTTGCGTGAATTGAACAAAGAAGGCACCACCGTGATCATGGTTACTCACTCTGAAAAAGAGGGAACCTATGCAGATAGGTTAGTGCGATTATTAGATGGTCAAGTCATGTTGGATAAGGCAAATACCGCCGTTCAAATTCCAGATAGTGAGGTGGCCTAATTATGATAGCCAATTATTTAATTACAGCTTTACGCTCCTTTAAGCAGCAAAAGCAACATTTTATATTGAATGTTGTAGGTCTTAGCGTTGGCCTTGCTGCCGCAATTTTGGTAGCGTCTTTTGCTCGAAATGAGCTCTCTTATGACAGCCAACAACCAGACGCTGAGCAAATTTATCGTATCGGTCAGGACTACACTAAGCTTGGCTTAGCGGTGGTGCCAATTTCTAACTTTGCTCGTGCAAAAGAGATGGAGCAATATAGTCAGATCGAGTCTGTATTTGCACTCACTAAAGTAGATTGGACAAATCAAGCTGAAACAGACGTACAGCATAATGGTCAAGGCTACAAATTAACAGAGGTACTGGGAGCTACTCCAAATATCCAAGACTTCATCAACATTGATACGCTAGCTGGCGACTTGAGCAATGCGTTGAGCGTACCAAATGGTATCGCGTTAAATGAGTCTGAAGCGTTGCGAATTTTTGGCACAACTAATATTGAAGGTGAAACACTTGACTTCAAAGGCGGCCAATACACCGTGAAGGCCGTATTTAAGGATTTACCCGAAAATACGCACTTTTCATTCAAAAGCTTAGTTTATGTTGAACATGACCTATCTAATTTAGACATCAACTCCAGTTACGTTTATCTTAAACTTGCTGAAAATACAGATGTAGCGGCGCTTGAGCAAATATTTACTGATAAATACTTTTATGGCCCGATGAAAGGTAAGCTCGCGATCGAGTTACATCCATTGCGTGATCTTCATCTCACAGCAAAGTCACCATTTGAGATGAAATCAGGAGGAACGGAGCAAGTTGTCGTGATTTGCGCTGGACTGAGTGTACTGCTTATCCTGATTGCAGGCTTTAACTTCATTAATATGACGGTTGCCCAGTCGGCAAAGCGTGCTAAAGAGGTGGGTGTGCGTAAAGCGCTAGGGGCAAGTAAGACTCAATTGGTCACACAGTTTTTGGCTGAGTCAGTATTGGTATCTTTATTATCAATGATTATTGCCTGTGTCTTAGTAGAGCTATTTTTACCAAGCTTTAATCAACTTGTAGATAGAGCGCTGTTTATTGACTATATGTCGATGTTTAGTGTTGTCGTCTTGGGTGTAGCAATTGTCGTTGGTGTTGGCGCTGGTTTATATCCTGCGTTGTTTATTTCATCTTTCAGTGCGAAGCGAGTGCTTAGTGGCGATTTGCAAAGGGGTAATACAGCAATCTTTGTACGTAAAAGCCTACTAACTTTTCAAGCTGCTTTATCAATCGCTTTGATCATTGCATCGGTAACACTACAGCAGCAACTTAAACACTTGCAAAGCTTACCTCTGGGGTATGAGACTGAACAACGTGTTGTGGTTTCAGATATACCTGCATCGTCTATTTTCTCGAAAGAGCCAACAGCGCTAATGAATAGGCTTACAGCAATAGATGGTGTTGAAGCCCTGAATGTAATCGATACGAAACTGACAGTATCAATCAATAGCAGTGTGTCACCAACGTGGCCAAATGGAGAGCAATCAGAGGGGATAACACCGACTATTGGTGCAGGCTTTGATTTAGTCGAAGGGTTGGGGCTGACATTATTAGCAGGGCGTGATTTTAGCCGCACATACGCTGCAGATTGGGCGTCTCAAGATGGTAACAGTACTAACGTTGGGGCGATCATAACTGAAACAGTTGCAAAGCAGGCTGGTTACTCAAATTATCAAGATATCATTGGACAAACCATTTTGGATAAAGGCTTTGGCTTGAATATGCGAGTTGTGGGAGTTGTAGCTGATGTAAAAGTGGGTAATGCCCAAGACGCGAACTCTAATATCATCTTCCTGTGCGGATTTAGCCAAAGTACAGCGGGCGAAATAATAATGACGGTAAGTGCTCAAAACATTGCCTACGTGCAAGAGCAGGTGACTGATATTCTTGCTAAGAACGCCAACCTTTATGAACCGAATATCAGCCTTATGTCTGATAATTATAAAGCGGTTCTGCATGGTGATGAACGAGTCTCTTTAGTTGTGTTGATCTTTACCGGCCTTGCGGTATTCCTGACGTGCTTGGGCACTTTTGGCTTGGCATCTTTTGCAACGGTTCGTCGCCAAAAAGAAGTGGCTGTGCGCAAAGTTCTAGGTGCATCACGGTTAAGCATTGTGAATATCTTAGCAAAAGAGTTCCTGACTTTGGTGGGAATCAGTATCGCCATAGCTTATCCGGTAACCTATTGGCTTGTTGGTGATTGGCTTGCTAATTTTAATGACCGCATCGAGCAAGCTGTGTGGGTATATGGAGTCGCAGCATTAGCTGTTGCGGGGATCACATGGCTCACCGTTGCTACACTTGCGTTTAAAGCCGCGAGTACACGTCCGTCGCTAATCTTGCGATATGAGTAAATTAAATTGGTAATCACTCAAGAAATTGCGGCCTAACTTAGGCCGCTTTTATCATTTATTTCTTGATGTGTTCATCGTTAATGTCGGCACGACCATTTCTGGTTTTGAATGGTGTGAATATGTCGCCGAGGGCAGCAAAGCGTGCTAAGAAGTCGGCATTCGTAAGCGCTAGGTGCTAGTAAGTCTCAACTTGTCACACAATTTCTGTCAGAATCTTTACTTGGCTTACCACTGTCAATTTAGTGTCAAAAACCATAGTTACACTGGGGTTAATTCAGGCTTGAATAACAAGGTGTAGCTATGGCTAAGGTTAAGGCAACCTCTCGTCTTCGTGGAAGATCAGCTAATTCACTTTGGATTGGTGTTTATAACAGTATCCTGTTGTTGTGTTTACCTTTGATTGCGCTGATCTTATTAAAAAAATGGCTACGTAAACCGGGTTATAAAAAGCACTTTTTACAGCGCTTAGGTGTCTACGGTTGTAAGCGTTTACCCGCCTGTATTCATTTACATGGCGTTTCCGTCGGCGAATGCGCCGCTATTGCTAAACTTATTCCTGAGCTGCGTAAACAGCATCCTCATTTACCCATTGTTTTTACTTGTACCACAGTAGCAGGTTCCAACTATATTGAGCGCAACTGGGGGGAGCAAGTCATTCACACCTATTTGCCATTGGACTTTCAATTGACGGTTGGTGCGTTCCTGACGCATTTTAATCCGGTATTGACCATGTCAGTTGAGATGGAGTGGTGGCCTAATCTTATCCGTCAGTCGCGCAACCAAGGCAGTCGAGTGATGCTGGTAAATGCCCGCATGACCGACAGATCAAAGAATCGCTATGCCAAAATGTTAGGTCTTTTTACCTTTATGGTGTCCAAGGTGCATAAAATCCTGCCGCAAAGTGAGCTAAGTTATCAAGCTTTTCGCGAGTTGGGTGTACCACCAGAAAAACTGATGACGTGCGGTAATATCAAGTACGATTGGCCAGAGCTTAAACACGCCGACCCAACGCAAAAACCCTCTCATTTGACATGGATTGCAGGGAGCACGCATGACACCGAAGAAATAGCGGTGGTCGCAGCGCACAAACAGTTGATACAGCAAAATCCAGCTGCTCAGCTAATTATCGCACCGCGTCATCCTGAAAGATTTGATGAGGTATGGTGGCTGCTGCAAGCAAGCGGGCTGAGCTGTCAGCGTTACTCGCACACGCCAACACTAGCGGCAAATACGCAAGTGTACCTGCTCGATACGATGGGCAAATTATTTGCGTCTTATCGTGATGCCCATGTTGCCTTTATCGGGGGCTCGTTAGTTAAGCTCGGTGGTCATAATCCTGCCGAAGCCATTGTCCAAGGGGCTGCCGTCGTAATGGGAAGTAGTCGACGAAATTGTGAAGATATATGTGCGCCGCTGAGTCAAGCTGGTGCACTTGTTGAGGGTAACGAACCACAGCAAATAGCTAAAGAAGTCATCGGCTTTTGGCAAAATAGTGCTGCAACAGTGCAACAAATACAGGCTGGGCAAGCCGCTATCGCAAAGCATAATGGCGCACTACACAAAACCACATTGCAAGTTTTATATCAGTTAAAGCAGGCGCAACGGCCAGTTCATAGTACCCGATTACATCCAATGGTGATCAGATAACAATGCAATACAACAATATCCTTATTGTCCGGCTCAGTGCCATTGGTGATATCGTGATGGCGTCAGGCCTTATTTCTGCACTAAAGGCACGTTATCCAGAGGCAAAACTGAGCTGGTTGGCAGAGCCTGCTGGCGCGACCTTGCTACAACAAAATCCACTGCTAGATGAGGTGATCCTGTGGCCTCGCAATGAGTGGCAAAAAGTGCGAAAAGCACAGGGGACCATAGCGCTACTTAAGCTAGTTAATAGCTTTAAAAAGCAGTTGGCTAGTCGACAATTTGACTTAGTGCTCGACGCCCAAGGACTCCTTAAAAGTGGCGTGCTAGCTTGGCTTAGCGGCGCTCAATATAAGGTTGGGATCAATAGTCGCGAGGGCAGTCAGTGGCTTATGAATAAGGTAGTGACCTCGCCTTGGTCTGCTGATATCAGCTCGGAATACAGAGCTGCTGCGACATTTTTTGGTGCGCCAGAAGCGGCATTTCAATACTCGCTCATTGCCTCGAAAGAGACACAACAACATACAGAAGCACTGCTATTGGAGCATACTCAAGGTCAACCTTATGTGGTGTTTTGCCCGTTCACAACGAGAGCTCAGAAACACTGGGTAGATGAGCATTGGCGTGAGTTGTATAAACAAGTAAATCAGTCTATTTGTGCGCATATTATTATATTGGGTGGACCAAGTGATATCGCGCATAGCGAGCGCTTAGAAAAACAGATGCCGGGGATCATTAATCTAACCGGGAAAACGACATTGCTTGAGTGCAGCGAGATCATTCGGGGAGCAAAAGGCGTGATTGGCGTTGATACTGGGTTGACGCATATGGCGATGGTGCATCATACCCCGGTTATTGCATTGTTTGGTTCAACCTTGCCGTATGAAAACACCTTCAATCCAAATGGTCGTGTGTTGAGCGATAAACTTGCTTGCTCACCGTGCAAACGCCGACCAACCTGTGAGGATCGTTTTGATTGTATGGTGGGGCTCACGCCACAAAGAGTGTCGAGCGCACTAGGAGAAGTGCTATGAAAGTTCTGCATATTGAAGCGGGCCGTCACTTATATGGCGGCGCACAACAAGTGGTATATTTAACCCAAGCGTTGCAGCAAAAGGGAATTGAGAACGTACTAGTTTGCCCGCCTAATAGTGAAATGATTGCAGCAGTTGATAAGCAAGTTGTTGTGGAGCCCGTGAAAATGGCAGGCGATCTCGATGTCATGCAATGGTTGCGTTTACGAAGGGCTATTGCTCATCATCGGCCTGATTGTGTTCATATTCACAGCCGTCGAGGGGTTGATACTTGGGGATTGCTTGCCGCGAAGTCGCTTAATGTTCCTGTTATTTTATCGAGGCGAGTCGACAACACCGAGCCACGCTGGTGGTCAAAATTAAAATACCCAGCCTACGATAAAGTGATCGCTATTTCAGAGGGGATCCGCCAAGTATTACTCTCACAAGGTGTCGCCTCTGAGCAAGTAAAGTTAGTCCACAGTGCAGTCGACACCCAGCGCTTTGCACCAAGTAGCGCGGAGCGGCAATGGCTGCTTGATGAGTTTGAACTGCCACAAAATGCTTTGGTTGTGGCTAATTTTGCGCAACTGATAGAGCGTAAAGGGCAGGATGTGATCATGCGTGCAGCCAAAAAACTCATTGTTGAGCATCCTAATTTGCGCGTATTACTGTTTGGTCGAGGGCCAAAGCAGCAACAGTATCAGGCACGTATAGATGAACTGGGGCTGCAAAAAATTGTCCAGCTGGTGGGATTTCGACAAGACGTAGCGCGTATCTTACCGGCGGTTGATATCGTTGCACATCCAGCATCGATGGAAGGGCTAGGCGTAGCGTTATTACAAAGCAGCGCATCTGGTGTGCCTGTAGTGGGCTTTGCTGCTGGCGGCATTCCTGAAGCGGTTGCGCACAATGAAACCGGATTACTTGCTCCGGTTGGTAATCAAGTTCAGTTTACCCAAGATCTTAATCGCTTATTGCAGGACCCGATTTTACGAGAGCAAATGGGCCGTAAAGGCCGCGCTAAAATGTGCAGTGAATTTGCCATTGAGGTGATGGCGGAAGGCAACTTGTCGGTATATCGAAGCGTGTTAACTGAGTTGGGAAGAGCGCCTTTAACTAGCCAATCACAGAAAGTGTGAGTTCCAATAAGGATAATCACCAATGCGGCTTACTAGCTTGGTTCTTAGTGGGTTTGCAGCAATATAGCGGGCAATGGTATGCCTATCTTCTGTGGATCTGAGCTGATGATCGTAATACGCGCTTTGCCAAATTTTGTATTTTGAATCCAGTTGTTTATTTAACCTGAGGTTTGGATAAGGAATGTTCCAACTCATTGTTGCTAAAGCACAACTTAGTTTTCTCCTTGTCTAGCCAGAGAGTTTTAGGGAAAACAAGGCGAATTTACGCACCAATAGCTGGCTATTGGAAGTGAATTCAACGCAGTTAGCGCTAAAACTGGCTGCTAGAAAGGCATTAATTATCCGCAGCTCAGGTTATTTAGCAGGTAAGCTGTTCTGCCTTTTAATTCTCCAACAACCTTACCAAGTTGCGTATTGCCAAGTGTCAGTAAGCCATGAAAGTGATCTGGCATTAACACCCATGTTTGCCAGCAGCACTCAAACTTTTGTTCATTATGTGAGATAGATTGGCAAAACAATCGTGCCAGCCGATAATCCGTAAAATAGGGCATGCGTTTATGGCAGTTAAACGTAATGAAGTATTCCGCGTACGGGATTGATATCCTGCCTTTTCTCAGGTCATTCCAGCTCATGTGCATTCCTTGCAATTGAGAGATGAATTTTAAAGATAATCCCTTCGATTAAATCTGTCGAGGTGAACCTCGACCTACGGGGGATGGTAGGTCGTGATTTATCACGACAGGTTTGCGAATGGATTAACGATTATCGCATCGAGGTAAGCCTCGACCTACGGTTGGATGGTAGGTCGTGATTTATCACGACAGGTTTGCGAATGGATTAACGAATATCGCATCGAGGTAAACCTCGACCTACGGGGGGTGGTAGGTCGTGATTTATCACGACATTAGGTTTCGAATGGGTTAACGATTATCCCGTCGAGGTAAGCCTCGACCTACGGGGGTGGTAGGTCGTGATTTATCACGACAACAGGTTTCGAGTGGATAAATCATTATCGCATCGAGGTAAACCTCGACCTACGGATGGGTGGTAGGTCGTGATTTATCACGACAACAGGTTTCGAGTGGATAAATCATTATCGCATCGAGGTAAGCCTCGACCTACGGGGGATGGTAGGTCGTGATTTATCACGACAATAGTTTTGCGAATGGATAAATCATTATCGCATCGAGGTAAACCTCGACCTACGGGGGATGGTAGGTCGTGATTTATCACGACAACAGGTTCGCGACAACACATTCACGACAACCAAGGTGAACCAAACACGCACAAGGGTCGTTTAATTATTAATCGGTTAAACGAGGAGAGCATTATGCTTGCTGCCACACTAAAAGAAAAAATCGCTAATAAAGAACTCCATGCCATCGTGCTTAGCTACGCGGATTCAAATCACTACTTAGCTGGTGGTCAGGATGCTGATGGGAACTTGCATATCTTAATGCATGCCGAGGGCAAACTAACGCCGTTTAACTCGCTGCGAGAGGCCGAAACAAAGCTGGCGGAGCTCGGTGCAACTCAAGCCTATCTCAGAGTTGAGTCTGCCTATGATGAAATTGGTCCTGAGGACGCTTCTGGAACGCATATCAGCAATATGGAGATCCGTCACTTAGCTCCATCCGACATAACCGTTTAAATAAAAAGGCTTAAGCGCCCGCAGGTGAGCGCTTAAGCCTTAAAAGTTATCGAGTAGAGAGACCTTATTCTACTGAAAGTGTCATTGTTTTAGTTGCAACGGAAGCGGACTTTTCATCAACAACACTTAAACTTACTTGGTAGTCGCCTGGTGCAACAGGAGTGAATTGTAGGTTCGAGTCATGAGCTGCGGTACTGTCAAGCACTTCACCAGACGGAGCAACCACCTTCCAAAAATAGGTCAAATTGCCTGCATTGCTGTCGCTATCCATAACCGTTGGAGTTATCCAAAGTGCAGTATCTATTTTAGGTTCACCTTGATAATCCAGCGACGTAATTATTGGAGCGCTATTTTGAACTGCACTTACTTTGATGAATGCTGCAACTACTAGTTCAACCTTGCCATCAGACACGATGCATTTCAGCACATAGTTGCCAGCTTCATCGAAGGTAATAGACGCGCGATTATCAGCATTATTGACTACTGCAGTGCTATTCTCAGGCTTCGTTTCAAGCGACCAGCGATAAGTGAGCGGATCGCCGTCTTTATCTTCTGCGGATACCAAAAAGACTTTGGTTTCCCCTTCCGTAGCTGTAGATATTTGTGGGCTCATAGACGCTGTGGGTCCATAATTTTCAGGGTGACTCTTTATCACGCCACTGGCGGTTTGGCTTAGCTCACCGTTACTTACCTCCACAAAATAACGGTAACTCCCCTCTCCGTGAGGCGTAAAGGTCACCGTGTCGGTATCTTCATTCGTAACGGAATAGGTCAAACCGGCGTCAAATGGCTCAAACGTCCAAATAAAGGAAAGTGTTCTGCCGCTTGTATCTCTACTTCGCTTGGCGCTAAGCTCGATGGTTTCATTGATTTTGGTTGACTCTGGCACATCGACGAATACAAGCGGTTTGTTTGCTGCGCCTAATTTGGCCGTTAAGGTATGGGTTGCTTCACTTAAACGGCCCTGTTTGTCTTTAAGGCTAAAGCGGATTTTATATTGCCCTGCCTTATCTAATTGAAGCGAGGTGAGAAATCCATTTGGTGTTGCCATTGTGGCTTGGCTGCCGCTTGGTTTGCTGTCAAAACTCCAAAGCGGTGTTACAGCGCCTTGATACTGACTACCATCGCTTTTCAGTTCAACAAAAGTCATTGAGCTTAATGTAACCTCTGAAGGTGCTGAAATAACCGCTTTAAGAGCTGGCTGGTTATCTACAACGATGACTTTTTCCGATTTGCTATGCGATGATTTACCATCATACACGGTTAAAGTAATGGTGTATTCACCCGCAAATTTAGAGGCGAAAGAGGCAACGTTATTGTTAGGGCTTACTAATGTATATTCATCAACATTAGCAGGTGCAGTGACTTGCCATTTATAACTGAGATTATCGCCGTCTGAGTCTGAGCTGTTGCTCGCATCTAACCGTAGATGCTCGTTGATGGCAATTTCCTGTTTTGTGAGTGTGAAATCAGCGACAGGAGGCGTGTTCACACTTGGTGTGGTTTTTTCTTTTACACGGATCTCAAACTGTGTTGTCGATTCGTTACTACCTGACTTGATTGTTAGCCCTACAATGTAGCTACCTGCAACATCAGCGGTAAAGTGCGCTTGCTTAGCATTGGGGTTAGATAACTGAGCGTTACTGCCTTGAGGTTTGGCTTGCCACTGCCATGTTATTTCGGCATTTTCAGGGATCGTACTTCCCGCTGTGCTAAGCTGAATGACGTTGCCTGTCTCCCCAAAGGCACTTGCCTGAATTTTAGCGACAGGCTTAGTCGTGGTATCCGTTCCTGAATCTGTATTATCGTTATTTGAATCAGTGTTGCCATTATTTCCATTTTTGCCGCCATCCTGATTGACTGGTGTAGTGTCACCACCTGAACCGCCGCATCCTGCTAGTAATAGTGAACAGCAAAATATTGATGTTATTAAGTTTTTGTTCATTTAATTGTCCTTTTAAGTACCTCAATTCGGAAATGTATCCTGATGTTCATCATATTTCCAGTTAAAATTTGTTCAGTGCAAAATTTAACTTGTTTAGGTTTTGAAGTTTCGACTATAATCGCCTTAAATTTCGAAACGAAACTTATTTAATGACTAAACGAAACACTCAACAGCGCAGACATACTATTCTTTCATGGGTAAATGAATACGGTGAAGTAAGCGTAGAATCACTCGCTGCTGAGTTTGAAACGTCAGAAGTTACGATTCGTAAGGATTTAACGGCACTAGAAAAAAGCGGCTTGTTACTACGCCGCTATGGCGGTGCGATAGCCCTTCCTAAAGAGATCACTGCATCAGGTAAAGATGAGCAAGACTCGGTACGTAAAACGGCCATTGCCAAAGCGGCCGCTGAGCTGATTAAAGATCATAATCGCATTATTATTGATAGTGGCAGAACTACCGAAACCCTAATTCCAGAGCTTGCGCAAAAGCGCGGCTTAGTCGTGATGACCAATGCGATGAATATCGCTAATCGATTGTTATCACTAGAAAATGAACCAACCTTATTGATGACCGGCGGGACGTGGGATCCGCACTCAGAATCCTTTCAAGGGCAAGTAGCAGAACAAGTACTGCAATCCTATGACTTTGATCAGCTTTTTATTGGTGCCGATGGCATTGATGTAGAGCGCGGCACAACTACATTCAACGAATTAATTGGGCTGAGCCGTGTGATGGCAAAGTCAGCCCGAGAAGTGATTGTAATGGTCGAATCCGACAAGATTGGCCGTAAAATTCCGAATTTAGAAATACCTTGGGCACAGATCACCACTTTGATCACCGACAACAACTTGGCCGATGACCTCCGCCAAGCGATCGAAGCGCGTGGTATACAACTTATCTGTGCTGAACTACACACAACGTGCAAATAATGGAGAGATTATGTGTGGAATCGTAGGCGCTGTTGCTGAGCGTCCAGTAAACAAAATTCTTATAGAAGGCCTAAAACGCCTTGAATACCGTGGTTATGACTCTGCGGGTGTCGCACTTTGCGAAGGCGGCGCACTCAACAGCGTGAAAGCCGTGGGTAAAGTGGTAAACCTAGAATCTGCGCTTGAAAATGCAGAAGTAAAAGGTACTACCGGTATCGCGCACACGCGCTGGGCAACACACGGTGGCGTAACAGAAGCTAACGCGCACCCGCATATTTCTAACAGCGAAATTGCGCTGGTGCACAACGGCATTATTGAAAACCATGAAGGTTTGCGCGCGGCATTAAAAGAAGACGGCTACGAGTTTTTATCTGACACCGACACCGAAGTGATGGTGCACTTGATCCATCAACTCAGACAGCAACACACTACATTACTTGCTGCCGTGCAAGCAGCGGTAAAACAGCTTGAAGGTGCATACGGCACGGTATTATTTGATAAAGCAAACCAAGATGAAATCATCGTGGCACGCTCAGGCAGCCCATTGGTTATCGGTCTTGGCCTTGGTGAAAACTTTATTGCCTCTGATCAGCTTGCGCTATTACCTGTAACCCGCAGCTTTATCTTCCTAGAAGAAGGCGATGTAGCACGCATTACTCGCGAAACGGTGGAAATCTTCGACATTAACGGCAATCCTGTAGAGCGCGAAGTGGTTGAGTCTAACATCACGCAAGATGCGTCGGGCAAAGGCGAATACCGCCACTACATGCTAAAAGAAATTTACGAGCAGCCAATGGCAGTACGTAATACACTTGAAGGCCGTTTAGACAACGATCGCGTTAGTATCGACGCATTTGGCGACAAAGCTAATGAAATCTTTAAAGATGTAAAACACGTTCAGATCATCGCATGTGGTACGTCTTACCACTCAGGCATGGTGGCGCGCTACTGGCTAGAGCAATTTGCAGGCGTAAGCTGTAACGTGGAAATCGCTTCAGAATTCCGTTATCGCGACTCATTTGTTCACGAAAACAGCCTGCTGGTGACCATTTCACAATCAGGTGAAACCGCAGACACTCTCGCAGCACTTCGCTTGGCTAAAGAGCAAGGCTATATGGCGTCAATGACCATCTGTAACGTACCAGGTTCATCGCTAGTACGTGAGTCAGATCTTGCCTTTATGACCAAAGCCGGCGCTGAAATCGGTGTGGCATCAACCAAAGCATTTACGACTCAACTAGTTGGCTTATTGATGCTAACGGCATCGATCGCGCAGGAAAAAGGCCGTGACCAAAGCGCAATCGTCAACGCTATCAAAACCCTGCCAACCAAGCTTGAAGAAACCCTAACGATGGCTGACGGCATTGAGCTACTTGCAGAAGAATTCGCCGACAAACACCACTCATTGTTCCTTGGCCGTGGTTCACAATACCCAATCGCAATGGAAGGCGCGCTTAAGCTTAAAGAGATCTCCTACATCCACGCCGAAGCTTATGCGGCAGGCGAGCTAAAACATGGGCCGCTCGCGCTTATCGACGCAGACATGCCAATCATCGTCGTTGCACCAAACAACGAGCTGCTTGAAAAGCTCAAATCAAACGTTGAAGAAGTACGCGCACGCGGCGGTATCATCTATGTATTTGCAGACAAAGACTCAAACTTTGCCTCAGACGACACCATGCGAGTAATGAACGTCAACCACGTAGAAAACATCATCGCCCCAGTGGTTTACACCATCCCACTACAGCTACTTTCATATTATGTAGCCGTAATCAAAGGCACCGATGTTGACCAACCGAGAAACCTCGCAAAGAGTGTAACGGTAGAATAAGAAAAGGCGCGCAAGCGCCTCAGATGTGGGTGAACAATAAAGATATTCATACTAAAATGGCTTGGCCAAGGGCTTGATAATGGAGATAACTCTGTAGTTATACTTTAGAGTTGTGGTCGATTTATCTAAGCGTAAAGGAAAGTTATGGTTACTAGAGAGGATATGAAAGGCTGGATCATTGAATGCCTACAATCAAGAGGAGGTTCAGGATGGCCAAAAGATGTTGCACGGTATGTATGGGAATCCTACGAAAAAGAGCTCAGATTGTCAGGTGATTTGCTTTATACATGGCAGTACGATTTAAGGTGGGCCGCCCAGCGACTAAGATATTCGGGAGTATTAAAGCCTGTGAACGGTCGTAGAGACTTACCTTGGGAGCTAAGCTAATTCAAATAGAGAAAAGCCGACTTTTGATCGGCTTTTCTTCATTTCTGTTATGTATCTTCAACTTACTAGAAATTAAGAAGGAATTCTAAATCGTTAAAGCACCAATTTGCTTTCAGTATGAATTGCTTCTCTATTTTGAGAATGTCAGACTCGTTAAAATCCGACAGCTCAATTTGCGCTTTTTCATGTCTATCTATGGAAAGCCAGTACGTATTAGTTTCTTCATTGAAGAAAAACCAGCATTTATATAAATCACCAATGATTTTATAGATCATCTGCTCTTTTTGATGATCAAACTTTTCCAGCACCAAGACATCACCTGAACTAGATGACTCTATGTATATCAGCCAGTCGGAGAGCATTAGATAGCTGCTATCTATACTTCGCCTTTGCGCTCTCTTATGAAGCTTTTGCGTGAAAGATGGGGAATTTGCTCCTAGGTGATCATATATAGCTTCGGTAATATCTTCCTCGTTTAATAGCTTTAAAGCTATATCACCGGTAGTGAGATCTTCGGGATACACACGCTTAATTGGTCTAATGTAAAGTCCCTCTGTATTGGGTAACGGAGGATGTGCGTTTAAGCTCATACCATCAAACTCATATAAACTAAATGTCTTGTCGACTCTTCGGCTTACTTTTTTTGAAAGCATAGCAATGGCATCAACTTCACCAAGGGTGAAGTCCAAAGAGTTAACCTCTAGTTCGGCTTTTGTATAGATCATAAATGGCCGCTTTAAATTGTCAGCATATTGCTTTTCAGCGCCACAAAAATGATTCCAACTCTCATAGTCAAAGAATTTAGCCGTAATCTCTAATAGCTCGGAGCGTTTTGCTCGATAGTGAAGTATCTTCCTGAGAAACCTTTCCATTTGGTTTGCAAGCGATTTCGTTGAAACAAGCATTGGATAAGTAGCGCACTCGCTAGATTTTATTTGACCAAGATTGGGGATTTCTTGAAGTCTTTTTGTCACAACATCTTCGGCGTCATTCCAGAAGCTTTTCTCAAGTGCAGTTTCTATTCTGTGATTTAATGTGTGTTCTACTCTCTCAAAGTGAGGTATATAAATTTCAGCAAGAAGCTCTTTATCGCTATAAAAGGCAAGGTTATCTTGATCACATTTGACATGTGAAGGGATAAGCCCCTGAGTATCGAGCTCATATATTACTAAGGCTAAAGCATCTTGTTTGCAGGTTGCACAGTAAAAATAATCACTGACTGATGAATCCGATTTTTTATTGCACGCTAAATTTACAATATGCCAGTTAGTTGGTGAAGGTCTATTTTTTAAATCGTATGCCCACAGCCCACCTTTATCTAAGTAGTACTCTAGAGCTTTTGTGTAAAAGTCTGTTCTAGTAAATTCGTTGAGAATGTTGTGTTGTACGTTGGGTTGAGGGATTAACAGCTGAGGGTCAACATGAAAGCCTTTTTCGGCTAGTACACTAACTAGCTTCTCACAAGCTACATAAAAAGGTGCTAAAGACATAGGTATATCTCCATTTCTCATCTTGGCTATATTGAATGAGTTGTGTGCGTTACTCCCAAGCCAAGTGATAGATGGAAAACGAAGTTTGTTGATTAGATCTGATTCGCCTTAGCAATATTTGCTCGCACACAGCAGGTATCAGATGACCTTGTTTTAAGATAAATCAAAATTCACTGAGGATCTACCAAGAATTCTAATTTTTGCTGTGCCAATGGATATGAAGCTATAAATGACATCATGAATTAATAAATTTGCATCACACTTTCACTCTAGCTATGCTGAAATTTCAATCAGTTATAGCGGTATATTATGTCTAGGAAGGTTGGCCATACTGAGGCGCAATATCGTAAGTGGATTAAAGAAGGGCGTGGTACAGGCGAGTATCAGGATTACAAGCCTTAGTTAACGGTTTATGATGCGCCATCCGGTAGTCGTGTACTCTGAACCTGTGGTAGCTTTCCAAACACGTCGCGCAAAGTGGCAACGTGCTATGGCTAAGTTTGGCGTTAAAGGTGCTAGGCAGAACGGTTTTGCGGGTTGATACAAATGGCTATATCGGCATGATAAGCAGTGGCTGATACAATTTAATCAAGGCTCGATGCGACCAAATGTTGCCGAACCAAGTCGGGTCGATTGGCCGAAAAGAGACAAGAAATTTGTTAGGCAACTAATTAATTTAATGAATAAATCTGAAAATCAATTAGATACTGCGCGATATACAATCACTTGGTTCGCAACTCATGCAAACATTCCATTGTCTAAGATCAAAAAAACACATAAGTTACCTTTATGTAAATTGTTTTTTAATAAATATTGTGAAACTATAGAGGAATACCAATGCCGTCGTATCGCAGTGGCATGTATTCGTTGTATTGCAAAACATCAAATGCTCAGAGCTTGGCGAATTGAACGTATAGCAGGGCTAAACGAGAAAAGGACCCGACCACTTGCGCCGCAATTGCTAGGATTTGCAGTAAAGTATGAACCAAGTTGATAGATTTAAAACGCTACCCAGAAGAGTTTAAAAGAGAAGCAGTTAAATAAGGTGTTGATCGCGGGTATTCAATATCTGACGTTGCTAAACGGTTAAATGTCATAACTTACAGCCTCTATGCTTGGGTCAAAAAGTACGGCCCTGATTCACCGTAACACAACGAACTAAGTGATGCACAAGCTGAGATTAGACGGATACAAAAAGAATTAAAACGAACAACCGAAGAACGTGACCTGTTGAAAAAAGCCGCGGTATACTTCGCCAAGAAGTTCGGCTGAAGTATGTCTTTATAAAAGAAAATTCGGACAGCTGGCCTGTTCGTTGGCTCTGTAACATGTTCGATGTTCATCCGAGTGGTATTATGCATGGAACAAACAGCTTCACTCCAATCGAGCTAAAGCCATTCAACGCCTTACAGGTTTGATTAAACAGTTTTGGTTGGAGTAAGGAGGTATCTACGTTTGCCGAAAAGTTCATTCTGACTTACGAAATATTGAATAGGTTGGTGTAATCTATGTGTTTTAATGTAAATGACTTTTGAAGTGAATTTTACTGTGATTTACTAGCTCTAAAGTAACGGCTATATCAAGCTGATATTTATCAAGGATCAATTCAGGAGTGAGGGATAGATGAAAATAGCTACTTTTTCTTCAGTGTGGGGAAGCTCAACGGGTGGAATCGATGTATTCAACAAAGAGCTGATAAAAGCTCTTGCCAGTAATATAAAGCAAGTAGAGGTCTTTGCTTGCTACCTTGCCAATACAGACAAATTAGAGGACGACAGTAAAACGTTCGGATTCAATGCGGTCACTCCCAGTCAAAAACGGGTCAACCTTCAAGAAGCCGATATTGGCCGCTGGGATGATACCAAATTTATGTCCGTAATGGGTACTCTGAAATTTTCATATAAGTCTGAACCTGACGTTTTTTTGTTACATGACACCTTTTGCGCTGAACTCCCAGCGCTAATCCGCAAGTACTTTAAAGAAGCTAAAATTGTCACTTTTTTCCATAGCGCTTATGGCAGAAGCGACAAAGCTAAGCCGAAATCAGATAGTGAAGTGGACAAGAAAGAGTCCGCACAACGTAAAATGCTGGAGGAGTCTGATCTTGCAATCAGTGTGGGATCATCTGCTTTAAACTATCTGGAATATCTCAACACAAAAAGTAATACGCCTATAACACATATTCTGCCTGGCCTGCCAAAATTCATATCCAGAGCAACGCCATCAAGCTATTTTAGTGCGATGTCATTTGGTCGGCTCGACCCTGTTAGCGATCGCATCAAAAAAATCTCCGTGTCTGCTAATGCTTGGTTAAAAGCGTTGGAATCAGGAAATATTGAAAACCTCAGGACCACTGATGTGCGATTTTATGCAATCGGTTCATCCAGTAAAGAAAGTGTGTTGGAACAAGAACTGAATGAATTAAGCACCAGTACAACTAAAAGCATACGTGTCATTGAGTTTGAAGAAGTCGATAACTTTGACACCTCGAATGTTAAAGAGAAAATGGAGTCTTGCTCCTTTGTGCTGCTTAACTCCTGGTACGAGAACTTTGGACTGACTTATCTGGAGACTTGTACCTTTGGTACACCAACCATTATCTCCGAAAACTCCGGTTTTTACTGCGACCTGATAGAAGTGATTGGGCAAGACGCAGTCAATGAGCTTGTTACTTCTGTCATCACTGAGGAAGTCAAAGACGAACTCCTGATAGAAAATTTAAAAGATAAATTAATCGCTAAGTCCGCTGCATACAATGAAACATTCAAAAAAGCCACTGAGCTGAGAAACCTGTTAGAGCAGAAATGGCCAAGCTGGGAGCAGGTAGTCAATGAGCTCTGTGACAAGTTAGAAACTGTCATTGCGCTCGAAAAGAATGCTGTAGCCCCGGAGCAAAGCATCATTGCAACAGCCTCCGTCGACACGCTCATTCCTGTTGAAAGCAATGAACCTATTAAAGCGCTTGCCAGTGATGACTCCATTGCAGCAACAGTTCCGACTGAACCGGCACCCTGGCCTGAAACACTGGAAGATCTGTCTCAATGGTGCTGGCGAAACAATGAATCCTACTACCATCAGTTGTTAGAAAAAGATGCATTTACACGCTCTTTTAAGTATCCATTAACCCAAATGCAAAAGTCATTTTGGGATAAACGCGGCGAGCTGCTTTCTCATCCATTTCGCGACCTGGTCTTATCTGGTGGTACATCTTCAGGAAAAACCACCCTGGCTGAACATTTATTTGGTATCAGTCGCCCAGCTGAATTTGATAAAGCAAGAATCTTGTACATAGCACCAACTAAGGCTTTGGCACAAGAGCGCGCAAAAGCATGGGCTGAACAGTTTCCGTCCCCTAAACATAAAACAGCAGATTATGAGCCTGTTATTGTCTCTACCGGAGATAATAATGCCTCTGATGGGGCGCTGATGCGAGGTGAGTTCATCATTGCTTCTACCGTTTATGAGAAAGCAAATGTCATGCTCAGTGCATCACAAGCGCTATTCAAAAAACTGAGTATGATAGTCATTGATGAGTTTCACATGGTTGAAGACTTACATCGTGGCAGTATTCTCGAATGCTTATTGGCCAAGGTGCAGCTTGAGAAAAAGCGACGTCATCTACACAGCTTAGAACAACAGAGTCTCAGACTCGTGGTCATTACGACTGAAAAAGCAGGAAACTCATTAGCGGACTTTTTAACCTTCTACGATCCCAGTGAAATGGAGGATATCTCGCCGCTCGTTCTGGAAGACAAAACCAGAGCCATACCGGTTACCCATAAATGTATCCTCCCTGGCAAGGTCGAGAGTGAAAGTGGAGAGACTAAAGCTCCTGCCACTTTTGAGATAAAAACCTTTGAAAAAGAACAGCCTTTGATCTTGTCAAGTGAAGAGGCCAGAGCACTGAATACGTCCTTTGATCGATTTCGCTCTTCACTCACTCAGATCCCAGATAACCATGGCTTTAATCCCAAAAGAATCCGTTTAGAATATTACAGGGAGTTTATTGAAGATTGGATGGACAATAACTTACATGGACACAGGTTATTGATATTCATGAGCTCTAAGGTGGATGTGTTGTCTGTCGCAGAAAACTTCAAAAACCTGTTGAAAGACCGCTTTACATTTGATTTTACAAATCAAACCGAAATTTTGACCAATGAGCAAGGCATTAGCGATACCTTGGAGATAATATCTGAGGTAGAAGAAACGAGTTTTACAAAGTCTTTGAAAGTCTGTGCTGAGCAAGGTGTTTTCATCCACAATGCAGACGTGCCCCAACGAGTCAGAGAGAGCTTTGAGAGTTATCTCGGTAAACCTGTGCCTGCTAATTGTCGCTCTGAGATTATTCTGGCAACACAGACCCTCAGTTTTGGGGTTAATCTGAAAGTCACAGACGTTGCGCTGCTCAACGTTATGTTCCCGGAAAGTGAGCGTGTTCAAACCGGTCAGCCAACCCCCATGCTATTATCTCGGTGTGACTTTGCGAATATGGCAGGCCGAGCTGGTCGTCTTGGCCAAACAAAACTCGACCGAAATCCAAACGTATTCTGGTTTTTAGACCCCGAAGCTGAACGCTCATTTCCAATCGTATTAGAATCCTTTTATGTCAGCCCACGGGAGATTCAAAGTCGCTTATTTTATCGCAGCGATGCGAGTGTCCAGGCTAAGATCAACGACCAGGAAGAACAGTTGATTATTCTGGACGAAGAAGACAAAGATGGCTCTCCCAGTGACAAAGTAATAGAACAATTTAGTTACCCATTTTCACGGAGCGTTCTGGATGCCGTGCGCTTTTTAGGTGGAACCGACAGCGAAATTGGGTATGAGGATAACACTTCATGTTCAGACAAAGATGTGTTCAACGAGTTTTTTAAGAACACCTTGTATTTCAGTGAGAACTGTAAATTCGATATTGAAAGTGCTGAAGAACGTGTAGTTAAGCGTGGCAAGAAAAAAAACAAGGAGCTTTATTCTGCAATAAAAAGGGCAATAGACAGTGCGCTCCAGAGCGACTACAAGCTGATAGAGCGCAATGCTTCAGGAAAATACAAAATCACCAACCTGGGCTGCTCCACCATAGATACAGGAACAGAAATAACGACTGTGAAAAAGCTCAGAAGCTTTTTGCTGGCGCTCAAGGATTTCTGGGGAAAACACTTTAGTATTCACCTGCCTTTCGAGCTTGCCATATTACCGGTTTTCTTTCAGCAAGAAGTATACCGTCAGTACTTAGGACGCTTGCCTGAGTTTCGATTGGCTATGGACTGGGATCCGACCGAGAACAGGAATGACCTAATAAAAAGAGCGGCCTCTCAGCTCACAAAAATGCAAGTCATAAAAGAAAGTGATCAGGCTTATGTCCAGTCAATATTACAAGAGTCAATGGACTGGACTTTGAAAAACCAGCCGATTATTAAAATGCAGGGTGGGTATGAAGAAGCGCCACTTGATGGCTGCCTGAGGTTATACGTCGCATTCCTCTCCTGGGTTTCGGGTGCACGCCTTAGGGATGTCATTGCAGAAATACAAAAACTCTACCCCAGCAGCGGGCAGAAGACGAATTCGTCGGTGATCAACTTTGAATCTTTTGCCGAAAACTTAACCTGGAAATTGATGTTTCTTGTGTCACTTATCCGGGCTTCGGAAGACAATATTTTATCTCACACTTCCACATTTAACGCAGTCCACTTCGTCATGAGATCTCGGTTTGGTTGTATTGAAGCTGCCATTCCTTTACTGTTTAAAAATAAATCAAGCCATCCGCCAATTAATAGGGTCAAAGTTCATGCTTTACTGGCGCAAGGGTATTCCAGCGCAGACGTTGCATCAGGTAAGCATAGAGATTACGATGAACTTACCAGCCGTGAAAAACGGCTCCTCCGGACTCATGTCAAAAACTTTGTCAGGGAGAGTTTTCAGGAACTGTTCAGGCAGTTCAATTATGTATCACAAGAAACAACTACTGAGGTACGTAAAGCGAACGAAAAAGTTGCCAAAGAGTATTGGTCCTATGCTGACAGGCATGTGAAAAATACCACGACCACCAAAGCCTCTGAAGCACGCTGGGTTGAAACCAGAGAAGAAGATGTGCATGCACTGACAAAAACGATCCAATCTGATGAAAAAGAAGGCCCTTTGTTGCTTCTTAAAGGCCCAGACTTTATCCAGCTACAACTCTTTTCAGCCGACTTTGATGGCGAGGGCTCTGAGAGTATTCAAATCAAAAAGCAGAAACAATACACCGTTTATTTTTCTGCCGACAGCTTTCATGCGCAGCATAACGACGTCGATCCTACGCAAGAAACGGCATTAATTGTTGATTTTCTGCCTAAGGCGGGAAGTGCTCAATACCCGCCAGGTATACGCCGCCTGTCTCCAGCTGCTTTCGGTATACTCATTAGCCTATGCGCAAGAAGTTTTATTACTGATATTGCCCAGTACCTTGAAGTGGTAGTCAACTACCCTTCTCCAGGAACGATTGGTACCAAGAAGCTATACGAGATATCTGATCGATACCTTAAGCAATCCTCCGGCTTTCCAGAGGCACTATTTGAAGCTTGGGCGAAGTTCACAGAAATTGATGAGTGCAGCTACATCGTAGAGTAACAGGTTTGTGGGTAGCTCCTCAGAGTACTTACTTCATCGTAATTCTCGAGGAGCCCCAGAGTGCTTGATAACAAAGATAAAGAAACAACAAGGACACCCACTGTTACTGTTATTTGCTTACCATGGTTATGGCAGTTTCGACTTAGGATTGCCCAAGATTGTTCATTATGTGTATCAAAAGCGCTTCTAAAATAAGGTAGCTGTTGGTGTTTGCTCATTTTTCGACACTAAAACTAGTGTATCACGCACGACAAGGGCGCTGTAATTTGCACAGCTTGAGGGGTTATCGCTAAAGGCGTTATTTGGTTAAGCTAGCAAGCGTTCACAATTTGCTAGATTTGTGCGCCGTCGTTTTTTAAGGGTTCCACAATAAGCTGTGAGTACTTGCTCTCGACCCACCGCGCCGCGGAAAACCCGAGAAAATTGTGTAGTGAGCTTCATCCAGTTATCAGGTTCGATGTTTAGTCGAGACAGAATAGGTTGAGACTCAAAGATGGCACCGCTTTTGTCGGTGCGAATACATTGACCGGTAAGCTCAACTAATTCTATATAAAACTTGAGTTCAAAAGGCAGCCCTTTTGGCATATGTTTTCGGGGGCTTCCCGCAAACCGTAATAGGCTTTTTGGTTGTTCCCTTGCCTTGCATGGTCGATACGCTTTTTGATACTGGTAAAGTCAGAGGTTTCAGGTGTTGGGGCTAATTTAGCTCGAATAGGGTTTAAGTCAACGTATGTCATACAAGCAGCTAATGCTGCTTCGTCCAGCAAGGGCTGAGATTTAAATCGTCCTTCCCAGAACCGGCCTGTACACTCATCCTCTTTATTTGCTCTACGGGCAATATCCTCGTTGAGTACCCGCATAAACCAACTAATATCAGCCAGTCTTTGTCTGTATTTGGAAGTATATTCACTGAGTATCAACTGCTCCGACTCGCTTAGAGGCTCTTCCTCGATAAACTTACCTTTAAACAGCTTGTGCCAGCGTATTACAACGGCTTTATCTGATAAGCGCTTGGCCTTTTTATCATCAACGTGCAGAACAAGGTGAGTGTGGTTACTCATCACCGCATAAGCACAGACGTCGATACAGAAAACAGCTGCCAATATCAGGAGCTTTTCTTCAACCCAATCACGGCGATGTTCATAGGATTTTCCGGTCAATTTATCTTCACCGCATAAAAACGCGCGCCTCACGCAACGGGAGATACAGTGGTAGTATTTGGTGTCGGTTAAGCTGATTTGATTTTTACGGGCAGTAGCCATCCTTTGTTTTCCTCAATCCTTTGAGTGCAGAATTAGAGCGTAGACGACTTTTAAAAAAGGCACAAATTAGTGGTGGGTGTCTTTGGTTTACTTGCTCAAAATCAAGATACTAAAGGCGCATTCAGCGCCTTTTTTATAACGGTTCAAATTAATCCGTCTTAAAAATCTCATAACTCATTTCCCCTTATGGGTTTCTGAAGTTTGCATTCTAAAAGCCAAAGCAGAAAACTTATTTATTAAATACAATTTCTTACTAGATATTTTTCTATTTATTTAAATCGTAAGTTTGTGGTACTACGCACTTAAAAAGACAGTATGAGTAACAATCAGGCACAATTCATCAAGACGTCAGGTTTTTTGTATTTGAACTGCTAATGTCAGTGGTTCTTAAATCACCATTAAGGACAAACCATGAAGTCGAATTTAGCTTTACTCACCCTATTATTTTTAAATCTCAGCGGTTGCTCTATGAATCATGCTGAAGATAAAACCAATGTAAAAGAAAGTATGTATTTTGGTGAGCAGCCACCGGGTTTAGTGCCGAAGATCTTTGAGCCTAAAATAGTTTCACCAAACGGGGAGTTTGAAAGCGGTACATTCACGCCAGATATGCAGTCTTTTTACTTCACCAAAGCGATAGGCGAAGACAAAAAGCGAGGCTTCTTTGTTATCCATAAAGAAAATAGTCAGTGGGGAAAGGCGTCAGAAACAGATCTACGTTGGCCGCAGTTTTCTTATGACGGAAACAAAATGTTTATAGGCAAAATGTATCGAGAACGCGAAGGAGATGGTTGGTCAGAGCCTAAAAGCCCTGGCGCGTTCATAAAACATATGGCGCATGGACGATCGGTTTCTGCGAGTGGCACTTATTATTTCACCGGATATAAAGAGCGGGGCATTGTTGGCGCTTTGTATTATTCGCGTCTTATTAACGGGCAGTATGAAGAGCCTATAAAGCTAAGAGACGATATGAATCAAGGAGAGTACATTGCAGGTTCTATGATAGCGCCCGATGAGTCTTATTTGATTTGGAGTGTGCAACGAGCTGAGGGTTTTGGACAATCTGATCTCTATATTAGTTTTAAAAAGCAAGATGGTACTTGGTCAAAGGTTATAAATATGGGGGCTGCAATAAACACGGAGAAACAAGAAAGCTCTCCTCAATTATCACCTGATGGAAAATATTTTTTCTTTAATCGAGGCGATTGGCATGTGAATGGAAGCGGTAAACGTGTTTATGAAGGAAAACAACATTGGGTAGATATCCAAGTGATTAAAAACTTGAGACTAAAAAGTGAGTCTACTTAATTATCTTGTGGTTTCAAACAAAGGCGCATTTGGCGTCTTTTGATTAATATCTATAGGGCACGTGACCGCTGAACGAGTATGCTATTTACGAGTTACATTTTAAGTAACCAAGTTACAAACTGCTTAGCTTCTAAGGTATTGCTAAGGCTTACTTTTCTGAAATTTGAATGATCTTTATAAACAACATTTTGTTTGTTTACAGAAATCGATGAAATTGGTGGGGGGGCTTCTATGTCAGGGGCGGAGCATACTTTGATTACTTATAAGCCAAAGAACACCTGTGCCCTAAATTTGTCGTTCCAGCCAGCTGTTTTCAATTTGCTGCGTTGACTCGGTAAGCCGCATTCACACTGCTTGAGCATATTCATTACAAAGCACCTGAATAGGGCCATATTTTCCACCGCACCATCGAGACAAATTCTTGATGAATCCTCTTTAAAGGGGGTTATAAAGACACCCATAATTATTTGTCATCAAAGCTGCACTATCCATACACAACCTAATACGATTTGCATTGGCTTAACCGAAAAACGAAAATGATTTCTGTCCAGCAAACAATACTGACAGCCACTACTATTTGCTTACCATGGTTATGGCAGTTTCGACTTAGCTTTGTACAAGGTTGTTCATTATTCGTATCAAAAGCGCTTCTAAAATAAGGTAGTTGTTGGTGTTTGCTCATTTTTCGACACTAAAACTAGTGTATCACGCACGACAAGGGCGCTGTAATTTGCACAGCTTGAGGGGGTATCGCTAAAGGCGTTATTTGGTTAAGCCAGCAAACGTGCACAATTTGCTAGATTTGTGCGCCGTCGTTTTTTAAGGGTTCCACAATAAGCTGTGGGTACTTGTTCTCGACCCACCGCGCCGTGGAAAACCCGAGAAAATTGTGTAGTGAGCTTCATCCAGTTATCAGGTTCGATGTTTAGTCGAGACAGAATAGGTTGAGACTCAAAGATGGCACCGCTTTTGTCGGTGCGAATACATTGACCGGTAAGCTCAACTAATTCTATATAAAACTTGAGTTCAAAAGGCAGCCCTTTTGGCATATGTTTTCGGGGGCTGCCAGCGAAGCGTAATAGGCTTTTTGGTTGTTTCCCTAATTTCGCATGGTCAATGCGCTTTTTGATGCTGGTGTAGTCTGAGGTTTCAGGCGTTGCGGCGATTTTGGCTCTAATTGGGTTTAGGTCTACGTAAGCGAGACAAGCAGCCAGTGCTGCCTCATCCAGTAATGCTTGGGATTTAAACCGTCCTTCCCAAAACCGACCTGTACAATTATCTTCGTTATTTGCTCGGCGGGCGATGTCTTCGTTAAGTACCCGCATAAACCAGCTAATATCTGCGAGCCTTTCTCTGTACTCATCAACCAACTCGTCGAATATCAATTGTTCCGACTCGCTGAGAGGCTCTCCTTCAATAAACTTTTGGCTTATCCAATTACCTTTAAACAACTTGTGCCACCGCATCACAATCGCTTCATCCGAAAGACGCTTAGCCTTTTTATCATCAACATATAAAACAATGTGAGTGTGATTACTCATCACAGCATGAGCACAGATATCAATACAAAACACAGACCCCAACATCAATAGCTTCTCTTCAACCCAATCCCGGCGATGTTCGTATGATTTTCCGGTGAATTTATCTTCACCACACAGAAAGGCACGCCTCACGCAACGGGAGATACAGTGGTAGTATTTGGTGTCGGTTAAGCTGATTTGGTTTTTACGGGCAGTAGCCATCCTTTGTTTTCCTCAATCCTTTGAGTGCAGAATTAGAGCGTAGACGACTTTTTAAAAAAGGCACAAATTAGTGGAGGGTGTCTTTGATTTACACAATTTACCAAGTGGAGGGTGTCTTTGATTTACACATTGATTTACACACACTAACCTTATTGACTATCTGTGGTAAGCACTAAGCTCTGCAACATATTTGTGGTAGCCATTTTCTTCTAGAGCTTCGATTATATCGGCAACGGGGGAATGCTGTGTCCCGGGCTATTAATGCGGTAATGGTGTCTGCGTGTGTTTGTTCAAATTGAATCTTAAACTAACTACGCAGTGTGTTAAAAAATATTTAAACTTGTTATGTTTTATTTAAATTTGTTATGTGTTAGGTTTGCAATGCCTTAAATTTCAAGGGCTTTTAAATTTAATAAATGTATAAAGGACTAATATACAATGAAAGTATTAAACAAAGTTTTGGGTGCAACCGTTTTAGCGTTAGGTGTATCTGCAGGGTCGGCTTCTGCTGCTGAAGTAAAAATCACAGAAGTAGATTATGGTAGCGTGGTCATCCAAACTGCTGAAGTTGTGTTAAACCACAGCCAAGCAGGCACTTTCTCTATGAATGTGAGCGAAAACCATTTAACGGTAAATGCTCAAGACTCTAATGGACGTAAGTTCCGCTGCGTAATGAATGGCACTGTAAGCTACAGCGATCCGACTATTCTTGAAAGAGTAACGAACATCGCAGCGACAATCTCTGAAGGCGACAGAGTACAATTTGAGGTGCAAAAAAATGTATTACCTCAAGTTTGTCATGTTAAAAAAATGCTAAGCTTCTAAGCTTTGCTATTTCGCAATGGAAAGTGTGTACACCTTCCATTGCTTTAGGTACTTTTTCTCACATCCATATACAGAGTGTCTATTTACCGTTAATTTTGACTACCCAGTGATAAAAGCTTGGGCAAAGTCATGACGGCTATATCTTATCAAACCACTGAATTATGCAATGACCCACTAAAAGTTGATTCAAGTAGGTAGGCAATAAATAAGTATCCTCTCGATCCTTTCAATTTTTTGATGATTCTCACTTTAATTACCATATAGGCGATAAAGGGATTATATCTACCGCTTTTGCCAACCATCCTTGATACAGTGTAAATACCTGTTTGGTGTAAGCTTGCTGATGATGAAAATCGAATGCGGCTTGATCGATGAAACGTTCGACTAAGGTGAGTTGGGTGCTAGCTTCGTTTTCATAAAGTTCAAAGCGTAAACATCCTGCTTCTGCTCGAGTGGCTGGCAAGATCTCTTGGATGGCGTTAATACAATCTTGATAGTGCTCGGTTTTAGGCGTGATATGGGCGATAAAGTTGACGTTATTGTGGCTGTTGGCCATGATATTTCTCCATAATGCGTTTAGTAACGGCGGTAACTGGGGCTGATAAAACATAGGCGGCGATGAACGAGGCCGGCCAAGCATTAGCAAAGGCATGCGCCCATCGCGTGGTGAAGTCTGCCACTAATCCCAAATTGATGTACGTGACCCATCCAGACACCATAAACGACAGGCACAATGACAGCAGTAATGTAAAAATGAGTTTTTGCATGTTTCCTCCTTTGGCTGTTGGTATGATTGTAGGGAGTTGCCAGCCGATCAGAATGGCAAAAATGGAAAGCTAAGATTGCGGAGATAACCATGCTAGATGACTTACGACTCTTTGTTGAGGTAAGCCGCCGAGGAAGTTTTGCGAAAGCGGCAGAAGACCTTGGCATAGGCGCGCCGACCTTATCTAAGCGGATGTTAGCGCTGGAAGAAAAACTCGGTTATCCGCTCTTACTGCGTAGCGCCAGAGGACTTACATTAACGAATCATGGTCAGGCGGTGGTGGATAAAATGGCGGAGTCTTTGCTCGCCTTACAAGCGCAAAGTGAGGCGTTATCAACACTAGAAGCGTCTACTTTTCACCTGTTATGCCCGCAAAACTTAATGATTGGTCCTTTGTATAATGCGCTGCAATCGTTTCAGGCCCAGCATCCTGAGCTCCAATTGCATGTGGAGCCTGCTAATAGCGTGGCCTTACTCAGCCAAAAGCGGTTTGATTTAACCGTGCGAGTTGGGGAGCTGGATGATTCAAGCGTCTATCAAAAGCGGCTGGGGCAAATTGCGGTAAGAGCGGTGGTAGCCAAGAATATTGCGACTACAAAAACCTTGTTTTTGCCCTTTAAAGCATCGCAACTACCCGCAACCGATGAGTGGCGAGCACTGCTGGCGCAGTTTAGCCACGTCTCTTATGTGGGTGATATTACCTTAGTGCGTAAATTGGTAAGCTCGGCTAACGGTGCGGGCGTATTGCCGATGACAGAAATTGCAGCGTTGGCAGCGCAATCTCAAACCGCATTTAGCTATATCGGTGACTGCCAATTTACTCGCAGTATCTACGCACTTTGGCCAAATCAACGGACTCTACCGACTTACACCAGAGATTTTATTGAGTTACTGCAAATGCGGTGTCAGGAGCTTGATTATCTGCAAGGGGCAGTTTTATCTTTGAACTGAACACTGCCACAACCGCATTTTTATCCTAAGCTCAGATTTCGCTCAAAATGCACAATATCGACATCAGGCTTTAGTTTATAGAGCTGTGCTAACCGTCCGCCTGACTTGACCTTTTCATCCAGTGCTTCAAACATGTTTGAGGCTTCAATTCGTCTTACCAAGCTCTTGCGCTGAATGGGTTTGGCGATAATGGCTTCAATGGCGGTTTTGAGTTGTCCAATGGTAAATTGATCAGGCAAACAATAAACCGGGATCATGGAATATAACGCCTTTTGCTGCAGCCTTGCCTTGGCCTTTTCAATAATGTGTTTATGATCAAAAGCCACGGCGAGATCTGGGATCTCGCTAAGATCCACCCATCTCACATCATCTACCGAGTCAATTTGCGTTGCCACTTGCTGAGGTGAAATCAAGGCGTAATAAACCAAGGTAACACTAAAGCCTCGCGGATCACGATTGATCCCAGAAAAGGCCTGAAGTTGTTCAAGGTATTGTGGGGCGACACTGGTTTTCTCTTTGATCTTACGCAGCGCGCTCATATCCGTGTTGTCATCCAGTTCAACATCAACAAACCCTCCAGGTAATCCCCAGCGGCCTTTAAAGGGAGCGTTAGCGCGTTTCACCAGCAGCACTTTTAAGCTGTCCTGCAAAATTGTAAATAACACGCTGTCTACCGTGAACAGTGGGTTTTGGTATTGGGTTAAATCGTAATCAGGGCTCATGATATTTTTAGTTTGTGTCTTTTAGACACAATAAACAATTGTAGCCAGTATGGCAAATATACTGAATATCCCTATGTTAAAAATAAACATTAAATGTCTTTTAGACATAAAGTTGTTGATTGATCAAAAAATGTTTGATACCTTATTTGTGTCTTAGGGACATTATTAAGGAAAGGTTATGAAAGTCACGAGTTATGAATTCTCTGGAAACAAAAAAGATGTTAAATATGAAGCGTTTACCTTCTCTGGTGGGGAAGAGCATATTCGTTTCAAGGCATTTGATTTCCGTGATTGCAAAAAAGTTCAAATCACAGCCAGAGTGACCAATTCTTCTCATGTCATGCGTTTACTGATGGCGGTGGATGCATTGAAGCGACTTTGTTTGGCGCGGACGCCAATAGAACTAGTGTTACCCTATTTCCCCTACGCGCGCCAAGACAGAGTATGCGTAACGGGTGAGGCGCTAGGTGCAAAAGTGATGGCGTCACTTATCAATCAACTGGCGCTAGACAAAGTCACCGTGTGGGATGCACATAGCGACGTTGTACCTGCACTCCTTGATCGAGTGGAGAATGTTGAGCAAACGACATTGATATCTCAGTGTCCGGCTTTACAGCAACAGTTGCAGTGCGGTGCACTCAGTTTAGTTTCACCAGACGCTGGAGCGAGTAAAAAAACACTGAAAATTGCGCAGCATTTTGGTGGTGAGGTTGAGGTTATCCAAGCACAAAAAGTACGTAATCTTAAAACGGGTGAAATTGTACAAACGCAGGTACTCGGTGAGGTAAAGGGTAAAGATTTACTGATCGTTGATGATATTTGCGATGGTGGCAGAACCTTCACTGAACTTGCTAAGGTACTAAAAGCACAAGGCGCTAACTCAATTGCGCTATACGTAACACACGGTATTTTCTCTCAAGGATTAGGCGTTTTTAGTGGACTGATCGATACCGTTTACACGACTAATTCGTGCCGTGATAAAGGCGACTTGGTCGAACACCACGATGTGCAACTCAACATGATTGAATTATAAGGAATATAGCCATGACAATTACCGCAGCAAGTATGCAAAAAGACGTGTATAAAGAATTTCACAGCCGCGCTTATCACCCTGAAGTGACAGAGGTTTATGCAAACTTTACCTCACGCAGTGGCAAATTAAGCAATGTTGCAAATAACGATAAAGTGGCTTTTGTGGGGCTGCAGTATTTTATCAAAAGTTACTTACAAGAAGAGTGGCAAGACTTTTTCGCAGCAGACAAGCACACCGCAGTGGCAAATCATAGACGGATCATGACAGCAATGTTGGGCTATCCGGTGGATGTAGGTTATCTCGAGGCGCTACACGACTTAGGCTATTTACCGCTGAGGATTAAAGCGCTGCCAGAAGGGACTTTAGTGCCGTATCAGGTGCCGCCCATCACTGTGGTCAATACCAAGCCTGGATTTGAATGGCTAACCAATATGATTGAGACGGTCTTAAGCTGCGAAAACTGGCCAATCCAAACGAGCGCTACCACCTCAGTTGCATATTTAAAAGTGTTCCGAGAATTTGCTCAAAAAACCGGTTTACCCCAGGAGATCGTGCCGTTTCAGGGTCATGATTTTAGTTTTCGCGGCATGTTTGGTAAGCACGCTGCGGCTATGAGTGGTTTCGGTCACCTTGCGTCTGGTCTTGTAGGGACGGATACCATCCCAGCAGTACTATTTGCTGAAAAGTACTATGGCGCGGATGTCGACAAAGAGCTGGTTGGCTGCTCAGTAGATGCAACCGAGCACTCTGTAACCTGTTCTTGGATCCAAGAAGGTGAAATCGAGTTTTTCCAATATTTGATGCGTGAGCAGTCACCGACTGGGATCCTCAGTGTGGTCTCTGATACTTGGGATTTTTGGAAGCTAGTCACCGAGTATTTGCCAGAATTAAAAGCAGAGATCATGGCGCGTGATGGCACTGTGGTGATCCGTCCTGACTCCGGAGATCCGGTGAAAATCCTGACTGGGTTTTGTGTCTCACCAGTATCAGAATATAGCGAGTTGGTTGACTCTCAGCAGCAAGCGCAAGAAATGGCGATGACAGATGGCTTTGAAGCGTATCGTTGGCAGGGAAATTACTATTCAGTTGAACCACACTCAACGCAGCTGCAGGAGTGTGAAGTAAAAGGACTGATTGAATGTCTCTGGGATACCTTTGGTGGCACTGTGACTGATAAAGGCTTTAAATTGCTAGATGAGCATATTGGTGCAATATATGGCGATGCAATTACCCTTGAGCGTCAGCGTCAAATTCTACAGCGACTGATGGACAAAGGATTTGCGTCCAAAGTGGTGCTCGGCATTGGCTCATACAGCTACCAACATGTCACCCGCGATACCCATGGCTCTGCGGTAAAAGCAACTAGTGTGGTTAAAAATAACCAGCGTGTGGCAATTTTTAAAGAGCCAAAAACCGACAGCAAAAAGCGCTCAGCAAAGGGACTGCTGAAAGTAGAACGCGTAAACGGTGAGTTGATCTGCAAGGACAATGTCACCGAGGAAGAAGAAAAGCAAGGCTTGTTAGAAGTGGTGTTTGAAGATGGAAAATTACTAAAGGAAACCACTTTGAGTGAGATCAGAGCTTTGATCAGCGCGCAAATTAGTTAGATTCCATTGTTGTTCTCAATTATTTTTTGGTCGCGATAGGTTCCAGCCATCGCGACTTTTGTGCTTCACAATTGTACAGCTAATAATTACAATCAGTACAAAAAGCGCCTCCCTATGTCTGACCGATATACAGTTTTATATGTAGAAGATGACCCAAGCAGTGCCGAGATCTTACGTTTATATCTGGCAAAAGCGGATATGCAGGTTGTCCATTTCGATAACGCCCCAGATGCCCATAGGGCGCTGCAAAATCTAACATTTCAACTCGCTATTTTAGATGTCATGCTACCCGGCGGTGATGGCCGTGAGCTACTAAAAGAAGCCGTTGCGCGCAACATTCCTACCATTATGGTGACCGCCAAAGTGTCTGAAACCGATCGTCTTGAGGGGTTTGAGCTTGGTGCGGATGATTATGTATGTAAGCCTTACAGCCCACGAGAAGTTATCTCACGAGCAAAGGCACTATGTAAGCGTAGCTATCGCGGTCAGCAGAGTGCTGCTTTGTTGTTTGATGGCTTAAGTATCAACCTTGAGAGCAAATCCGTAACGGTAACACAGCAAACACCAGCGTTAACGGCTGTGGAGTTCGAGTTATTACTGACCATGGCCAAGCAACCGCAACAAGTATTTAGTCGGGCGCAATTAATTGAACAAGTATGGGGAAGTGATGCGCCTATTACGGATCGGGCAGTCGATACTCACTTGGCTAACTTGCGTAAAAAACTAGGTGACAGTAAGGCTGAGCCCAAGTTTATCGCCACTCGTTACGGGCAAGGCTATCAATTTATCGCGCGTAAGGTGTCTTCATGAAGCTAAAAACCAAATTTACCTTACTCGTGGCGCTTTGTACCTTTGCGCTACTCGGGAGCTTCTATCAGCTATCTAAAAACTCAGCCGAGCGCACTTTTTTAGCATTTAATAAGCAAAGTGCGGTGACGTTTGGTGATTCATTGCTTGATGATGACTTAGTGGAAGAAGCATTGACTGGCAAAACCTTTGCGAGCCCAGAAGCGACGTTAACGTTTTTAGCATCAACCTTTCCTGAGCAGTTATTTATTTGGCGAGATGCTAACTCAACAGCGGATGTAAAAATCCTCAGCCCCGAGCTCACCATAGACTACGAACATGTCAAATCCGGTCATCAATTTGCTATCCATCATCCCGGTGTTGCGGCGTTTGTGGTGCAATTTAATGAGGCGCAATATGCGTTATCACCACATGGTGAGTTGTTTTGGTTACCTGAGGTATTGCTAGATAGGTCGTTTGAAAAAGAAGCGCTGCAGCAAGCGATGCTGGACGATTTTATGCTTACTTTGGTCATCTTATCGATTATTGCAGCATTACTGGCTTGGTTGGGATCATGGTACTTTTTGTCACCACTTAAACAGCTTAAACGTAGCTTTAAGGCGATAGAGTCGGGCGAGTTAGACACCCGCTTAGCGCTAAAACGCCATGATGAAGTGGGTGAAATCATTAGTAGCTTCAATAATCTTGCTGCTTGGCTACAAGGTTTGCATCAGCAGTATAAACAAATGAATTCCGATTTATCTCATGAACTTAGAACACCACTTAACGGCATTCGTTCACGCTTGGAGGCGATGGAAGACGGTATAGTCCCGATGGATAAGGCTCAGTTAGCGGTGATAACCCAAGACCTTCACAACGTTAACCGTATTATCGACGACTTGTGTTTATTATCATTAACCGAGTCAAAGCAGCTGACTTTGTCACCTGCACAGGTGAATGTCTCTGAGTTGATGACTTCACTTTTGGTGCGTTATCAAGCACAAGCAGAGGAGCAAGGTGTGGCGTTGACAGCGGACATTCAAGCGGGCGTAACGGTGACACTCGATGCTGGAAGAGTCAGACAGATAGTGGTGAATCTACTCGATAATGCGTTTAAATACGGCGCTGATGGCGGCATTGTGATGCTACATCTACATTATCAGGACAATGAACTGGTTATCACGGTCACTGACCGCGGGCAGGGTATGTCTCCTACTCAATTAACACAAGTATTTGAACGTTTTTACCGAGTGCAGGCATCACGCCATGATACATCCAGTTTGGGGCTCGGCTTACCAATTTGCCGTCAACTTGCCGAGTTAATGGGCGCGACATTGACCGCGACCAGTGCTGAAAATCAAGGCGCTAGCTTTTCACTTCGGTTTTCTCGACTAACTTGATAATTGCTTGACAATTGCTTGACAATTGCTCGGCATAGTTAGCTCAACAACGACATCAACAGTTTGAGAGCAAGATTATGAGAGCAATTATTTTATCAGCATTGGCATTTACCACCGTTGGCTGTGGGAACACCGCGTCTACCGTGCCACAATCGCTAACCTTACCAATGAAATATACCGAGAAAGGTCATGCCTATGTGATGGCAACGCTTAACCATACGGTTACCCATCCTATGATTCTAGATAGTGCTGCGAATGTTGGTATTTTACCGGTTAATCTGAAAGCAGCACTAGCCTTGCCTGAAGACAAGCTAAGCAAAATGGACGTGCAAGGCGCAAGTGGCAGCTCAGAGCTAGTATTGGCAACGATAGACCACACCAGCGTCGGTCACTTTGCAATTGAGTCGCTTCCTTATGTATTTAAAGATATGACCCGCTTAGATGTGGAAGGCGTCTTGCCTGGAATTTTGGGGCATGGATACATGTCGCAATATTGTAATGTGTTTGATTTTAAAAATAATGAACTGAGTTTGTATCAAGGGGCTTGCCCAAATAGTGTGACACAAGGCTTAGAGAGTGAAAGTTTTAAAATAGATAATAATTTCATCAAGCTAACTGCAAGTTTTAATGGCGAAGAGGTAGACGCCGTGCTTGATACCGGCGCTCCAACCAACTACATCAATTCACACTTGGCCAATAAACTGGCATTAACGCTGGGTGAAGAAGACATCAGCCGAGGGTTAAACGACCAAGCGACTAAAAAGGTGGCCATAGAATCACTGCGCTTTAGCTTGGGAGGCAAGGAAATCATCAATACCGAAAGTCACTTATCGGATATGCCAGTGTTTGAGGTGCTTGGATATAAAGATGAGCCGTTTATCCTGCTGGGTTTAAGTAATTTCAACGACGATAAGCTAATTATCGATTACGCTGAGAACAAAATTTACTTTTGATCCCAACGCTGCTGGCTTGATCCGACCAGTCAGTAGCTAATTAAATTTCATATTAATTTAGACAGTTATTGTGTTTACTATAGCGAATAGTTATTTGAATGATCATTCAAGTAAGGTTAGTCTAGCAGCCAATGAGTAGTTACCCTGAGATTAGTTAGATCTCGGGTTATACCAATACAAAATGCACCAAGAGGAGCAACTGATGACTGACTTTACAATCCATACTGTAGAAACTGCACCACAAAAAGGTAAACCACTACTTGAGAAATCCCAGCAAGCGTTTGGACGTATTCCGAATCTTCATGGTGTGATGGCGGAATCACCAGAGCATCTGCATGGCTATCAAGTGTTACATGAGGCTTTTTTAAATAGCTCGTTTAATAACGATGAAAAAACCGTGGTGTGGCAAGCGATTAATGTAGAACATGAATGTCACTACTGTGTGCCGGCTCACTCTGCCATCGCAAAATCAATGAAAGTAAGTGATGAATTGGTCAAAGCGCTGCGTGAGCAAGCACCACTTGGCGATGAGAAACTAGAAGTGCTGCGTGCCACTACACTTGAAATGCTGCGCGAGCGTGGCAAGTTGAGCGATGCAAAAACGAAAGCGTTTTTTGCCGCAGGTTATACTAAACAAAATCTGCTGGAAATTATCTTAGCGTTAAGTCAAAAAGTGATGAGTAACTACGTGAATCATATCGCGCATACTCCGCTGGATGATGCTTTTAAAGCGTTTAGCTGATCAGTAGAGAGGCATTTAGCCTCTCTACTAGGTATTTACTCGCTTTCCAAACCGTTAAGCTGTGAGCCTATCTGAGTGCTCATTCCCACTAATATTTTGTTATAAATGTGGCTGTTTTACATCCACGGGGATGACCGAAGGACGTGTAAAAATATAGCTGAGTACGGCAGCCTCAGTTATCGCAACGGACCACACTACCCAAACAGGCGCGCTACTGAAACTCAAAGCCAGTAAACCAACACTCATACCAACCGCAGCGCCAATCTTGCCTTTTATGGGGATCACCTGATGTTGCCGCCATGCAACCAGACTCGGGCCAAATTTGGGGTGGGTGAGCAGCCAATTTTCTAGCTTGGGAGATGAACGGGTAAAGCAAGCAAGAGCGAGAATAAAAAAGATGGTGGTAGGCATAACAGGCAGTGCCATGCCGATAAAGCCAAGACCAACAAAGACGATGCCAGCAACATGAAGCCAAAAACAACGATTGAATAAGGGGATTTTTTTACGCATAGGCATCCTCATATTTCGGGAGTGCTGAACTGACAGCGCATCACGATGACCTGAGCCAACATTGTTAACCAGAAGCCAATTATTAAAAGCATATCACAGCGGCTGAAATTCGCGAATTTTCAACTAAGCTAAAGCAAAGAGATTATCAGTCGGACGTCAGTGTTTAAAATAGCGAATCTGATCTCAGGTTAAATACAAGGAAGTAGTGCGACTGAAACGTTGAGGGGCAAAGTATGCAAGTAAATTTAGAACGTCTTAAGTCTACCTTATTTGCGCTCGCGGAGTTCGGCTATAACCATGAAGATAAGGGAATTTATCGCCAAGGTTTTAGCAATGAGGATTTTGCAGCGCGTAAATGGCTGATGGAATGCGCACAAAGCGAAGGATTTGTGAGTCGTATGGATGGCGCTGGCAATGTGATTATTGAAATGACCAGCCCGGATATTGCAGCAAAACCCGCTGTGATCATCGGCTCTCATCTCGATAGCGTACCAGCAGGTGGCATGTTTGATGGAACCTTGGGCGTCATTGCGGGGTTTGAGTGTATTCGTATTTTAAAAGAGCACAATGTGCAATTAGATAGGCCGATTTGGGTCATCGGTACCAGCGAAGAAGAAGGGCGCTTTGGTGGCATGATCGGGGCGCAAGCGCTCACTGGAAAATTAACGCCTCACCAATTGCTCACAAGTCATGATGCGGATGGCTGTATGCTTAGCGATGCCATGCGTGCGCAAGGGTTAGACCCTATGGATGCACTGAATGCGAGGCTAGAACCTGAGCAAATAAATAGTTTTTTTGAATTACATATAGAGCAAGGGCCCGTACTTGATCAAAAAGGTATTCAAATTGGTGTGGTGGAAGGAATTTCAGGGGTATTTAAATGGATGGTGAAATTAATTGGGAAGGCCGACCACGCAGGTACAGCCCCCATGGAGATGCGCAGCGACGCCTTTATGGGGCTGGCTGATTTTGCTTACCAGTTAGATCGCATTATTGCAGAAGACGGTACGGATACCACGAGGATCACCGTCGGTAAGGCGGAATTAAAGCCGGGTTTTGCACATACGATTGCTGGAGAGGTGGATTTCACCATCGTTGCGCGTGATATGGACGAAACGGTGATGGAGAACCTTGAAATTGCCTGTCGAAAAGTGCTTTCAGCTATCGCTCGGAAACACCATTTAATGTTTGAATACGAGCAGGTGAGTTGGTTGTCTCCAATGAAGTGCACACCTGAGATGGTTGAATTTATTAGTCAACAGGCAGAGGCCTTGTCGCTGAATTATCAAATCATGCCAAGTGGTGCTGGTCACGATAGCCAATTTTTTTCAGAAGTGTGTCCCACGGGGCTGATATTTATTCCATCACTCAATGGCGTTAGCCATGCGCCAGACGAATGGAGTCATTGGCATGATGTTGAAGCAGGGAGTAATTTGCTGCTGCAATGTGTTCAAAAAAGAGCAATAGAAACAAAAGAATAAATGTAAGGCTGGGGTGAAATTGGGTGAAGGTTTACTAGACAAATTTGATCCTTGGGCTAGTCTTTGTTACTACTAGAATAATGTGGATAGCAAAACTTGCGGCGAATTCGGACTTGGATAACCGCAGTTAGGGATTATGAGGATGTGGATCGCCCGAGTAGTAACCTTAGTCTTACTTGCTGCAAGCTTTAATGGGTTTGCCGCCTCGCTGAGGGTGAGCGATGAGGTCGTGACTGCTGGGTTTATTACGCTACACATTGAGCGCACAGGTCCGCCTCTACAGCAATCAACACAGCTATCTATTCAACATCTTTCAGAACCTTACTCCCTCTCCCTTTCGCTTCAGCCGACTCAACAAGCGGTAACCATTAGTGGCTTGGCTGATGGTGATTATCTCGCAACCTTAGGTGAGCCCTCAGCTAACTCGGCACAAACGTCGGTCTCATTTACAGTCAAACATCATCAGTTAACGCTGGCGCTTGCACTGTTTGTATTGGGCTTGTGCTTATTTGTGCTGCTTGTAGGGATGATTGTGGTGGGTAATAAGCAAACGCACGATAAGGAAAGCGTATGATAAATGCTTCATTGGCGCTCGGTCTCGCCCTGGCGTTTGCTTTGCTATGGGTATTTTTTGGCTGGTGGATTGGCAGGCGCGTACAGTCACATAATGAATTTGCGCTGGCCGGTAGAAATGTTGGGTTGGCCTTTGCTTGCGCCACTGCGATGGCAACTTGGGTCACCAGTAACACCACTTTAGTTGCGCCACAGCTCACTTATCAGTTTGGTATTTGGGGCATGATTGGCTACGCCTGTGCCGCATTCGGATTGCTGCTATTTGCGCCGCTTAGCCAACGTATCAAAACTTTACTGCCCCACGGCTACACCAGTGGCGACTTTATGCGGTTGCGGTTTGGGCGTTTCTCTTGGTGGGTCTTTTTGCTGATTTCTTTCGTGTATGCCATGAGTTGGCTCGTTAGCTTAGGCATGGCCGGTGGCATTTTGCTACACACCCTAAGTGGCTTAGATTATCACCTTGGTATGTCGATTATTCTGCTGATGTGTGTGGTCTACACGCTCTTTGGCGGTCTAAAAGCAGTTATCGCCACGGACTTTCTACAGGCCATTATTATTTTGGTAGGTGTCGTCGGAATTGCCATTGTTGTAGCGATGAATGTTGGGCTTGAACCAATTCATCAAAAACTCAGTAGCGACCACCCTAAACTACTCGACCTGCTTTTCCCTGCTGCTGTGATGTTTTTGTTCAACAATATCTTTTTTGGTTTAGGAGAGATTTTTCACAGCAACGTATGGTGGTCAAGGGCGTTTGCATTTAAAGGTGGGGTGGGCAAAAAGGCGTATTTTATCGCAGGTCTGCTGTGGCTACCGATCCCAATCGTGACTGGATTTATTGCGCTGGCAGCGCCGAGTTTAGGTTTGTATCCCGCTAGCGCCGATATGGTGGGTCCCTTGGTTGCAAGTCAAGTGCTCGGCTATACCGGCTCGATCATTCTGTTCATTGTGGTGTTCTCAGCGCTGGCATCGAGTTTGGACTCCTTGCTCGCCGCAACGTCAGATCTCATCAATCAAGATATTTACCTGCAATACATCAAACCAAAGGCGAGCGATAGCGAGCGCTTAAAAAGTGCTAAGTGGATTATTGTCATCCTCGGCGTCGTGACTTGGCTCTTGTGTTTACCAAAAATCGCCACGCTGGGTGCCTTGTTGAACTTCGCTGGCGCTTTTGTCGCCAGCACTATTTGGCCTATCGTATTTGGTTTGTACTTTGCGCGAATGACGGGAAATAGCGCTGGCTGGGCTATGTTGCTTGGTACGGTATCAGGTTTGATTGGGTATTTTTATATTGGTTTTTATGTCGCTGCATTAGTTTCTTGTGCGGTGTCGTTATTAATTTGTGTGATTGCTTGGCGTTTTAGTCAGCAATCATTCCATTGGCAAGCGTTGGGCACGCAAAGCAAAGTGGAGGATGTATGATCTCATTGGGCGCATTTTCTAGTTTAATTTGGCTGGCCATAGTGCTCAGTTGTTTATGTCCTGTTGTCCTTGTCGTTATGTTCCTTATTGATTTTAAAAAGAGGCAGTTATGGTAAGTGCGCAGCAAGTAGAGTTTAATCGAGCGCAGCCGGATGTTTACGGGGATGCACATCCCAAAGCATTACTCAGAGCGATACAAGAAGACGGTGACAGGCTGCATTGTTTGGAGAATAAGCACATTATCAGTGTCGACCATCTTGACCGAGATGTGCTGATCCAGTTGTTTCGCCTCGCCGCGAAGTATGAAAGTAATCCTGCAAGGTTCAGCTCGCCGCTTAGTGGCAAAATTTTGATCAGTGCGTTTTATGAACCCAGCACCCGCACCCGTCTGTCGTTTGAAAGTGCATGGCACCGCTTAGGGGGCGACATTATGTCGATCACTGATCGCTCCTCAACGGGCATCGCGAAAGGGGAGTCGCTGCAAGATGTCGCTGAGATGTTCAATAATTATGGCGATTGTGTCGTCTTACGCGACACCTCAGTGGAGTCTATTGAAGAGATGATCCACAGCCTACGCATTCCAATTATCAACGCTGGTAATGGCATTGATGAGCACCCAACACAAGCGATGTCTGATCTCTACACTATCTTCAAATGGCGGCCGTCGTTATTACTCCCTGACAGTGAAGCTTTTAGTCCTATAAAAATTGGCGTGATTGGTGTGCCGAGCCAAATGCGTACGGTGCGTAGCCTGTTGAAAATGTTTACGCATTTTCCGCGCATTGTGGACGAAATATTCCTGCTCTACGACGAGAGTGTCGAGGAAGCGGTGTCGAGCGAGCAATTAGCCCAGCTAGAGGAGGCGGGGGTCAAAGTGTCTATCGGCCATGACTTGAACGCCGTTTTACCTGAGCTTGATGTGGTGTATATCAATTCCATTGCATGGGTTGGTGAAAGCTTCGAAACCTATGGAAAGTCATTTAAATTAAGTGCAGATTCCCCCTTTAAGCCCGATGCGATAGTGCTTCATCCTCTGGCTCGAGGTGAAGAGTTGTGCACCAGTTTAGATGCCACGCCACACAATTGGTATTTTAGTCAGGCACGTGGTGCCGTCTTTTTACGCCAAGCCTTATTGACCTGTATGGTGCAGCGCGCCAGTACTGTGATGGATGTGATTTAGGGAGATATTATGTGCGGAATTGCTGGTATTTTTTCAACGCAAGCGCAAACACAAATAGATAATCAATTATTGGTAAACATGGCAGCCATTCAACATCATCGTGGTCCCGATGGTTTTGGCTATAAACAAATGGCTGGCGTGGGATTTAGTCACGCCAGACTATCGATAATCGACCTCGACGAGCAACGAGGTCGACAGCCCTTTATTAGTTCTGATAAGCGTCTAATGTTGGCGCACAATGGTGAGTTTTACGATTACGCGCGGATCCGAGCTGAACTAGTAGCAAAAGGGGCAAGGTTCCAAAGTAAGAGCGACTCAGAAATTGCTATGCACTTATATCAGCAGCTTGGTCTCGATGAGATGCTGACGCATTTGCGCGGTGAGTTTGCGTTTGCGTTGTATGACCAACAAACCGATACGTTGCACTTAGTGAGAGACCGCTTTGGTATTAAGCCTTTGTACTACACCCAAACAGAAGACGAAATTGTGTTTGGCTCAGAACTGAAGGTGCTGTTTGCCAACCCTAAAGTTAAGCGCCGATTCTCAAGTGAAGGCCTATTTCATCAACTGATCCAAGTCATGGTGCCCGGCAGCACGGCGTTTGCGAATGTACATCAAATCAAACCTGGACATGTTGTTAGTATCACCAGAAGCGAACAAGGTTTTAGCATTGAAGATAGACCTTATTGGGATGTTAACTTTCCAACGGCGCAATCGTATTTAAATAGCAAAGATGAAGCATACTACATTGATGGCGTGCGCAAACAGCTGCTAGAAGCGGTGCAGTTGAGACTCACCGCAGACGTTCCGGTAGGTTGTTACTTAAGTGGTGGCATAGACTCATGCGCCATTTTGGGTTTGTCTTCAGCTGCGGCACAAGCACCAATTAAGGCCTTTACCATTGGCTTTGATAGTGCAGAGTACGACGAAACGCCAATTGCAAAACAGATGGCACAAGCCACCAAGGCCGATCATCATATTATGTCGTTAAGCGGTGATGAGCTATATGGCCATTTTGAGCGAACTTTATGGCATACCGAACGAACCATTTATAACACGCTTGGTGTTGCTAAGTATTTGATGAGTAAGCAAGTTAACGAGTCTGATTATAAAGTTGTGATGACCGGGGAGGGCTCCGATGAACTTTTTGCGGGTTATCCCGCATTTAGAAAAGACCTGTTTTTATATGGTTTAGATGAACTTGACGACACCGAAAAAGCCCAGTGGCAAACCATGCTGGAAGACAGCAATAAATTATTTAAGGGTGCCATGCTCTCCCGTGAGCAATACGATAGTGCAGCATTAGACGAAGTTGTAGGCTTTACGCCGAGCTGTTTACAGCCTTGGCTGTCGTGCAGTCACTTTGCCCATCAACTCGTTGCCGCCGAACACAGAGAGCTACTCACGGGTTATGATGCAGGCAAAGCAATCGCTGAGACTTTAGATGATGCCATGTTAGAGTCCCGTCATCCACTCGATAAAGCCCAGTATGTATGGATTAAAACCATGCTTGAAGGGCAAATATTAACTTGGGGTGGAGATAGGGTCGACATGGCCAATTCGATGGAGGCAAGGCCTGCCTTTTTGGATCATCACCTCGCAGAGTTTGCCTTTACTATTCCCCCGCAATATCGCATTAAAGACCGTAAAGAAAAGTATGTGTTACGTGAAGCGATGAAAGGGCTGCTGCCAGAAGTACTGTATGAACGAGAAAAGTTTGCTTTTATGGCACCACCGGCGCACTCGGATGAGAAAAAATGGGCGGCAATGCGCGTTCTGGCCGATAAATACTTATCTAGACAAGCTGTAGAAGCCGCTGGTTTATTAGACTTTGAAGCGGTAAATGCGCTATTTGAGTTACATGAATCGCCAGACGCAGATGATTCACTCAAAGTGCAACTAGATGCCGTGATCAATCACTTGCTTGGTGTGCAAATACTGCACAAACAATTTATCGCCGCAGACTTACCTCAATTTGCCGCCGCTGAAGCGGAGCGCCTTGGTTGGAGGGCTGCCACAAACTAACGTTGGTCTTATTGGTATTACACAAAACAAGGAAATAAAAAGGCGATGCACCAACTAGCGCATCGCCTTTTTGATTTAATACCTAAGATTAATCCCTTAGATTAAAAGTAATAACCGAAGTTAATGTTGAAGCGACGCTCGCTTTCGTCACTATCGCCTGCGATTGAACCACCAATAAACGGCTGGTTTTTCGCGTGAACTAGATCAACATAGGTAAAGAATGCACCCGCAGCGAGTGACACACCTGTGACATTCATCCAAGTGTCTTCGGAATTATCAGATTTGTCGTAAATAATACCGAAGTCGTTATAAAACTGCAGATCAGTAATTGGACCGAACTCAACTGGCAGATTGTACGCTACATTAAAGTTCGACATAGTGGCTTCTGCTGCGATGGAATCATAAAACGCATAAGCACCTACTGCCATACGGTTTACATCGTCAATATCGTACTGGTACTCACCGTGTTGTAGCTGTAAATTCCAAGGGCCAATGTTGCTATTTAAATGCAGTGCCCACGCGTTGTAATCACCTGCTCGGTCATTACCATCGTGAAGGCCACCGGCAAGACCAGAGACGCCAATTTCAGTTGTGCCACCATTGTGTTCAATATGATACGCGTAGCGACCAACAAAGGTGTTGTATTCCCCGATTGGTTGCGTTGGGTCGTCATAAACGCCATCGCCCGCTTTACGGAAACCCACCACGTCATAAGAGTAGCGATCACTGCGGTCATCCACGTAACCATCGACACCACCTAGCTCATCGTTTTTGAAAAAACCAAGGTCAAGCTGCCAATTGTCCGCTACTTTACGTTTAAATACCACGCCCATGTCGTGGTCGTCTTCAAGACCAATGTAATAGGTGGTGTTAAAGAACCAGTTGTGCGAGTTGTAAGGTGAGTTACCAAAAGGCACTTTAGTCATACCAACCTGAGCTTGCCAATGGTCGGCAAAGTCATAGTCTAGGTAAGCGTATTTTACCGCAGTCATATAGTCGAAAAAGCGGATTTCGGCATTTAAGCCAAAGCCACCGACATTGCCAGAAAAGTTTAATCTGAAAATATCGAAGTCAAAATCGCCGCCACGGTTCTTGTTGTCATCGTCATAAGACGTATGGCTGTAGTTTGTTCTGATCGCGCCACCGACTTTGATGGTCGGTTTTGTTTCAGCTGCTGCAACTTGAGTTTTAGTTTCAGCTTTTGCTTCGGCTTTTTCAGCCTTAGCGATTTTTTCCTGTTGTGCTCGCGCCTGCTCTTTTTGTTCTAGCTGCGTGAGTTTCTTCTGAAGTTCAGCCAATTGGCGCTTTAACGCGTCAATTTCTGAGTTTTCGGCAAGCACTGAATTAGAGCAAAGTGCTAGACCTAATCCGAGTGAGATGGTTGAAAGTTTTAACATAGTTGTCCCGTTGTTAAATGGTTGAGCGCAAAAACCTCTTACAAATTGTAGACCACCAAAGCTATCATTGCAGAAAGCAAATAAATTTTATGGTCCTTGATTGAATGATCCATAGTAACACTGTGGTCTATCTGACCTCAAAGTTACCCAACATTTAACCATACCTAAGATGAATATAAGACGAACAAGTGATCACATTTGTATGTAATTCTTGCCCAATAGCCTATCCCTCACTATATTTTTACTATCTGTGAAATGGTGTTTATTCATGAATATATCGCAAAAATTAAAGCTGTCTTTCGCAACGGCAATTGCACTTCCTTTGTTAATCATTGCGGGGCTTATTATCAGTCAAACTCGGCAGCAGGGGATAGAGACCTTCTCGGAGCTCAGTGATCGAGAGGCGCTACAGGTTGAGAATGGTATACAGATGTTTTTTGATGAAATTGCAAAAAACGTAGACTATTTAGCAACCCATGCGCAGGTCTTGAGTGCGCAGCAAGACGTAAAAACTTATATGGATTCAACCAGCACCACTCGACTTAATTCCAAAGCTGGAAGCAAAACAGAGCAAGCAGCATATTCGTTATTTGAGCACTTTGGTAACACGCATCCCGGCATTGCCTATATCTATATGGGAAATCAGCAAGGTGGTTATATTCAATGGCCTCTAGGTGAAGTGAATGCAAACTATGACCCTAGACAGCGTCCTTGGTATCAAACAGGACAATCAGGAAATGGCGAGACGATCCGCACCAGCGCTTATTATTGGGCGCCGGATGATATGGTGATTGTATCGACGGTAAAAGCGATAACTGCCAATGGTCAAACCGTGGGTGTCCAAGGTATGGATGTGTCACTACAAGGGTTGACCAAAATCATCCGCAATATCAAGTTGGGCGAGACTGGCTATTTGATGCTAGTGGAAGACACCGGAAATGTGTTGGTCGATGCCAAGTTCTCCGAACATAGATTTAAAAAGTTGGCAGACATTGCTAATGGCCGCTATCGTGAATTGGCTCAAAATAAGGATGGGTTATTTGAGCTCGAAATTAACGGGCAAGACTATTTTGCCAACATCTATACAGCACCCAAATTAGGCTGGAAGTTTATTGGTTTAGTTGAAAAAAGTGAGGTAATGGCTGCAGCCAATGCGATGACACTGACGATTTTGATTCTGAGTGCCGTCCTGATCACCGTATTTTTGTTGCTAGCAAGTTATATTTCTAAGTTGATTTCAGCGCCCATTGTAGAAGTGAGTGATGGCTTAACTGAAATTTCGCAAGGCGGTGGTGATTTAACTCAGCGTTTAGACATTAAAGCTCAGGATGAAACGGGCAAACTGGCGACGAGCTTTAATTTGTTTTTAAATCTCATTGCTGAGTTGGTGACGCAAATTAATGAGTGTGCACAGCAAGTTAATGAAACCTCACGACAAACCGCTTCGCAGTCTGATCAGCTCACGGGCGCTACCAGTCAACAACAGCAAGCGCTTGAAATGGCTGCCACCGCAATTAATGAGATGGCGGCAACCGCAAACGAAGTGGCGGCAAGCTGCGCCAATGCGGCTGAGCTGGCAGGACAAACTCAGCAAGCATCTGAGCTGGGCCAAAGGGTGATCACAGAGTCTGTCGAGAGCGTCACAACATTATCTGAAGTGATCAACAAGGCAACCGCAGATATCATGCAGCTCGACACCGAAAGCGAAAATATTATGTCGATACTCAGCGTGATCCGAGGCATAGCTGAGCAAACCAATCTTTTGGCATTAAATGCGGCAATTGAGGCGGCACGGGCAGGTGAGCATGGCCGCGGTTTTGCTGTCGTGGCCGATGAAGTGCGAGCGTTGTCGCAGCGTACCTCTGAATCGACGGAAGAAATCGCTTCTCAGCTTGATAAGCTTAGAAAAATGACAGAAATGGTGTCGGGAGAAATGAAGCGCAGCCTAACGCGTACGGAGAAAACGGTTGAACTGACAAACTCAGCGCAACAACAATTTAGTGAAATTACCCAAGCGATTGTCAATATTAGCGACCTTAACACGCAAATCGCCACCGCAGCTGAAGAGCAGCAACATGTTGCTGAAGACATTAATCGTAACGTGGTGGAAATTAAAAATGCCGCGGATAGCGTGAGTGATATCGCTGTGAATACCAATCAAAATGGCGTGAGATTACATTCATTATCGAGCACACTCACAGAGCTGGTGGGCAAATTTAAAGTATAGCTTTAGCCCAACCCTCACGTTCCATAAACCGTGAGAGCAACACTCTCACGGTGCTACCGCATTGGTATAATTGAATAACTTTCAAATTGGATGGATAACAGTTTACTCGTAGTATTTAAGTGGTAAGGTAGGCATATCATTGAGTTGACGTAGGAATCACCATGGAATTATCACCTTCAGTTTCAATCGAGCGCACTGAGTCCGGACTTGAGTATATTTGGGTCGACAGTGCATTTTGCCAAGCAAAGATCTTTTTACAGGGTGCGCAACTTACCGAGTTTACACCAGCAGGAAAAGGCAATTTAATTTGGGTTTCTGAGGCGGAAGATTACCTTGAAGGCAAACCGGTACGTGGTGGTATTCCAATCTGTTGGCCTTGGTTTGGCGTTCATAGCAAAGCGGATTGGCCAATTCATGGGGTTGCTCGCAAGCTACTTTGGCGCGCGCACAGCGTTGAAGAAAAAAGCGATGAAATTACCGTTAAGCTCACACTACCGATGACTTTAGTTGAAGCGCAATACTGGCCACACACGTCACAATTAGAGGTCGAGTTTGTGTTATCAGACAAGCTTGAAGTGCGACTGACGAATACCAATACTGGTGATGCGCCATTTACGTTAACGCAAGCCCTACATACGTATTTCCCAACGCCAGAAGTAAGTAATACCACGGTAGACGGGTTACAAGGCGCGAAATATATCGAGTTTGATGAAGGTCCATTTGAGCAAACCGAAGTGGTTGGCTTTGCCCGCGAAACCGATATGGTATACACCCAAGCAAGCCCAGTACAAACCATCAACACGCCTGCGGGCATTATTGAAGTAAAACGTGAAAACTCAACTTCTTGTGTGCTTTGGAATCCATGGATTGAAAAATCACAGCGTTTAAGCAACTTTAATGATGATGAATACCACAAGATGTTGTGCTTAGAAGCTTGTAACGTAATGGACGATGCCGTGCAACTTGCACCGGGTGAAAGCCATACCCTAAGTACTATCATCCGTTGGTTATAATTTCATATTCGCGGAGCACACCTTGCTCCGCTGAAACCCATAAGAATAAAAATTCTCCCTATGGAAAAGTCCACAATACTGGTTATTGACGATAACGCCGAAGTACGCCTCAGCGCTGTATTCTTTTTAGAAGACCAAGGTTTCAATGTAATTGAGGCGGCAACCTTAGAGCTTGCCAAACCACTGCTCAGCGCTAAGCAAGTGTCATTAGCCTTGCTCGATATGAACTTCTCCCGCGATACCACTTCAGGCAATGAAGGATTGGACTTTTTGCGCTGGCTACGTGACTCCAACCTTAATGTGCCTGTGATCTGTATTACCGGTTGGGGAAATGTCGCGTTAGCGGTGTCCGCAATGCAGCTTGGTGCGAGCGACTTTATCGAAAAGCCGTGGGACAATCAGCAGCTGCTGCAAGCCGTGCAGCAACAACTCAAAATATCATTAAAGCAAGCGAGTATCGTAGCAAAACACAGTGAGCGCGGCGCGTTTCAATGGCGCTCTCAGGCGATGCAATCTTTATATAAGCAGCTTGCTAAAGTAGCAAAAACCGATGCTCGGGTGCTGCTTACTGGGCCAAGTGGCGCGGGCAAAAGTCATTTCGCTCAGTGGTTACACCAACAGTCTAATCGTTCAGCAGGACCTTGGGTTGAGGTGAATATGGGCGCAGTGCCAGAGTCATTATTCGAAAGTGAGATGTTTGGTCACAGCAAAGGGGCGTTTACAGATGCAAAGCAGCATCGTGTTGGTCGTTTTGCGATGGCAAAGCAGGGCACATTATTTTTGGATGAAGTTGCGACTATTCCATTGCCTCTACAAGCAAAATTACTGCGGGTGCTGGAAAATGGCAGTTATGAAGTTGTGGGTGGCAGTCAGACGCAACAAGCGGATTGCCGCCTTATTTGCGCAACCAATACCAATCTAGACGCTTTAGTGAAAGCTGGTGAGTTCCGAGAAGACTTGTTATATCGCATCAACACGATTGTGATTGAAGTGCCGAGGCTCGCCGAGCGTTTTGGCGATATCGTGCCGTTGGCTGAGTATTTTGTCGCTAAGTTTTGTGCGCAGTATGGTGAGCCAATTCGTGAACTTAGCCCAGCGGCTAAAGCTGCGTTGATTGAACACGCTTGGCCCGGCAATGTGCGTGAGTTAAGTCACGTCATGGAGCGTGCCGTGTTAATGGCGGAGGGCTTGCAGATTGAGCTCAGTGATTGCCAACTACGCTTTACCGCTGCACCTAAAGTGACCAGTGATACGCCAAGTAAGACCTTGCAACAAGTGGAGCAAGAAATGGTGGAGCAAGCGATGCAACGTGCTCAAGGCAATGTCGCAGAAGCTGCTAAAAGACTTGGGCTCACGGCTTCTTCTCTTTATCGGCGTTTGGAAAAATATGGTCTTAAAACATCTGGCTAGCGCCGAGTGGCGACTTGGGGCCTACTGTACGCTGTTGACCATTAGCTGTACGGTTTTACTGACTTTGCTGCTTCTGCAATTACAGCTTGAGGTAACGTGGGTGGCTGCCGTATCGGTGAGTGTGCTGGGGTTATTGGGCAGGCTACAACAAATACTGTTGTCTCATCTTAAACGTATTGCTATGCGTGCTAATTGGCAGCTAGAAGCGATTGCACAAAGTGATTTTACTCAAACCATTAAGCCACATTATACAGCGGGCGTGGTAGCTGAGTTTGAACAGCGCTTGCTGGCCTTAAGTGCACAGCTGCACAGTCAAAAGCGCCGCTATCATAGTCAGCAATTTATCATTTATCAGCTAATAGACAGCCTTAATACGCCTATTATGATGTTTGACGAAAAACTCAAACTTGCCTACGCCAATGGGGCATTTGAGTTGCTTTACCATCGCCCTTGGTTAGAGTGTAAGGGCATAAGCGCGGCTCAGTTTGGGCTTGTGCAACAAGATAATCACTGGCATTTTGCAGACACAGCGCAGCAATCTCGGTGGCAGCTGCAAAGCAGTGAATTCTTTCAAGAAGGTAAGCGGTTTTCCTTACTTGTCGCACTCGATATCACTAAGGCATTACGTAAAAAGGAGCTGGCAGCTTGGCAACATTTAATCCGAGTAATAAGCCATGAGATCCACAACAGTTTGACACCCGTAAGCTCCTTAGCGCAAACCTTATTGGCAAGAGCAAAGGACGAAAAAGAGCAGCATGCGCTAAGTGTTATTGGTCAGCGTTGCCAGCATTTACAACAATTTGTGAGCCAATACGCTAAGGTTACGCAAACCCCAAGGTTAGATCGTGAGTCTGTCTCTATCATGCTGTTACTGTCTTCTGTTGCTGCGCTATTTGAGGATACCGACATCCAAGTAAATTGCACCGTGAATACGCTCAATCTTGATAAAGCTTTAATTGAGCAAGTGCTGATTAACTTAATTAAAAATGCCATTGAGGCCTGTGGTGAAAATGCCAAGTTGACGCTACATGCTTATTATCAGCAGCAACAAGCGGTGATTGATGTGCAAGACAATGGCCCAGGCTTTGCCAACCTAGATAACATGCTTACACCTTTCTATTCCACCAAAGAAGGTGGGCAGGGAATAGGGTTAACCTTTAGTCGCACCATTGTGGAGTTACACGATGGACAACTGAGTTGTCACAACACCGACCCAGGTGGATTAATAAAAATCACTTTACCTTGTTGATAATAATTATCATTAGCATATAATTAAAGTTCCTTCAAAACCTTGGCAAGGAGCTACCATGTTAGTCACTTATCTGTTGGCCAGCGGCTTTATCTTTATGGCGTATAGCTACTCCAAATCATTCAACCCACATGCACATACCAAGGCAAAGTTGGCGGTGTTATTGAGCGCGGGTTTAATCGCTGCGGCAAAATGGCAGGCTGGGTTGAGTTCAACCGTGGTATTTTTTGTGTTTGCTGTGTCACTAGGGGTACTTAGCCTGTTTATCACCCTCGCACAGCCACAAAAGCACTGAAAAATTACGTGCACTTAGAGCAACTCATATCTTGCTTGCCTCAAAATAGACGTTTTAAGGTGTAACGTGCGCAAGAAATTGTTACTAAAAAGCACACTTTTTCTTTACATCTCTTGTTAAGCTAGCGCAACTGAATTTATTTAGGAAAGGTAATGCGAGCGCTACTGATAATTTTTGTTGCTTTTACTAGCTTTGGTTTACAGGCTAAGTGGCAAACCATCAAAACTGAAAACTTCAATGTGCATTATCCTCAGTCGCTTCAGCAATGGGCGTATTCTGCAGCAAATGAGCTGGAGGTAGTGCGAGATAAAGTGCTGGCACAACAAGGTAGAGCCTTGAGTGAACGTGCTGATGTGATTATTTACGATCCAGAAAATGCGGCCAATGGCTTTGCATTACCCAGCACAGATAAACCAATGATGGCACTGCAAGCAACGCCGCCTCAAGCTGATTCCGTCATCGCAAATAACACCAGTTGGCAGCAGTTGCTCATTTTGCACGAATATATTCATCTCGTTCATCTATCACAGCCTAGCCGTAACCAATGGCGACAACATCTCAGAGATTGGCACGATATTACCGACTTGCTCGATGCGGTATTACCGCGTTGGGTCAGCGAAGGCTATGCGACCTTGCTGGAGTCTAGATTAACGGGGCGAGGACGTTTGTACGATAACTATAGTGAGAGCATTGTGCGTTATTACGCGCAGCAAGGCGCATTACCGACCTATAGCGCTTTAGATGATGGCGACAAGTCTTACCTTTCCAATTCCATGGCGTACTTAGTCGGCGTACGTTTTCTAGCATGGCTTGAGGATAATTATGGCGCACAGACGTTAGATGCCGTGTGGACAAGAGTGCAGGCGGTGGAATCTCGCAGTTTTGAAACCGCATTTAGTGGGGCTTTTGGAGCGCCAGCCAGCCAGTTATATCGTCGCTTTATTGTTGAATATAGCTATCAGGCCATGCAGCAAGAGAAAGCCTTGATCCCGACACAGAGTGAACTTTGGCAGCAGTTTGCGTATGCTGCTCGAGATATCGCGTTCTCTCCAGATGGCAGTCAGTTTTTGGTGGTAGAGCAAAATCGTAAACGCCAAGTCACACTCAATATCTACGAAAGCAAAGAAAATGTAGAAGCCATTGAGCAATTTAATAAGCGCAATGAAGCGATATTAAATGCCGATCCTAAAGATATTGTGGATATCGCACCTGAAGTCTTTCCAAAGAAGCGACTCGCGCAGCTTAATGCTCATAATTTTGCTGGTATCTATTACCCCCAATGGCTGAATGACAGCCATATTTACTTCGTTGCAAAAACGCCGGCTGCAGACGATAGCTTTATTAATGATTTATTTGTCTGGAAAGTTGGTACTGGAAAGCCTAAACAACTAACCGAAGGCGCGGGTATTCGCCGCTTTAGTATTGTTGATGCTAATACCGTTATTGCGGAGGTGTCCCGTTTGGGTTACTCACAGCTAGTGATCATGGAGTTGGACTCAGGCAAGCAAGTGCCAATCACCACAAGTAAGCTTGGTGATGTCCATGACTTTCCCGTGCTTTCTAATAAAAAGACGACATTAGCTTATGTGCATGTTACTCCTAATAAACGCTGGCAGCTTGTTGTTAAAGATCTTAGCCACGATACAACCGAAATCGTCTACTTACCCAAGTCACATCAATACCTTTCGGGGTTAACTTGGTCTCATGATGATGACAAGCTGTACTTTATTTCCGGAGTCGCAGGCCACTTAGCGGTGATGCGTTATGATGTGGAAAGTAAAGTACTTGAGACCTTACCTGCAAGTGCTAAACCGCTTGAGCAAATTATTACCCATTCACAGCAGTTACTGGTGAGCTATGCGACCCCTGAAGGTGTTAAGGTTAACAAAATAGTTTCTCCGGCTTGGCGCACTGTGAGCGTGTTGGAGCAAGTGGATGAGGCGGAACAAAAAGAGCTGCATCCCCATCAATTACCTGCGGCTAAGATAGACCAAACTGTGCTGCCCAGTTCTGATTATTCTGTGTTCGAACAGTCTTATTCTATCGCCTTATCTGGCGCATTAAATAGCGCCTCCTTTGATAGTTTGGGCGTGTCACTAAAAGGGCAGGATGTGCTGCGCCAACTTGCTTGGCAGCTTGGAGCCGAGAAAAGTATGAATAATGGCGCGTTGATGGGCGCATTTGCCCAACTTGAATATCGTCATGAAAACTGGAAAACGACGTTTGATGCTGGATATCAAGAGCTAGAAGCGGATAAGCAGTCTCGCTCGCCACAAGCTAATACCTCGAATGAGAGCAGCTTTAAGCAATTTGCCTTGTCATCTAGCTATCGTTTTGGTGAAGCGTTGAACTACCTCGCTCCCGAATTGGGTGTTATTCGTGTGCAACATGGTGAAAAGACATGGAACGGCGGGCGTTATGGCTTTAACGGTCGTGCAATGTGGGATACGCAGCAGCATGGTGTAGCACTGCAAGTCTCTGCAGCTCAGTGGCTAGGTGAATTAGATGGTTTTGATTATCAGGTGAATCTGTTCGCTAAAGCATGGCAAATTCCATTCTACGCATCGGTCGATAGCCGCTACAGCAGCGAATTGCCTCTATCTGTGGGTGGTGGAGCGCATACCAGCACTAGCATTAGTAACAGTTTACATGCTGTCAGCGAACCTATGTTACCGCATCTATTTGCTACGGGAAGCCGCTATTTAGGCTATGAATTTGCAACTTCATGGCAGCAGGGTAAACCTAAGTTATTTTATAAGCAGCATCAGTTAGAAGGAGAAGTAATTGGGCAAAATTACGGTATTAAGATGCGCTTACCTTTGTCTCGAGTGATATTAGACAAGGCCGCTGATTTTGCTCCCGCAGGATTAACCGATCTGCAGTTTAGTGCTGGAGTGGGTCGTATAGAGGGGCGTAACATGACCAATGAAAACCGTGTTTGGTTTAGTGTTTGGTATGAGTTGTAGGTAATCGCTGAAGATTGCTATCAAAAAAGCGGGGGCGAGCCCCCGCAAATCATTCAGTTTGTTTATTCGAAGTTTGGCTAGTTGTGATCTGCTACGATTTGCAAACCTGAGTATGCATTATATCCGCGGATCATCACCCAATAACGCCCAGCCCCTTCATTGAGGCTGCAAGATTCAGTATTGCCAGAGCGATAAGGGCGACAAGTCCAATTACTGGTTGTGGGTTCTGTGCCTTTGAGCACGTACATATCAGCATCACCAGTGCCACCGCTTGTGTTAAATGTCACTGTATTCGCGCCTGCAGGTGCATCATAATAGAAGAATATCTCACTGTTTCTCGCTCCAGAAAGCCCCGTTTTTGCAACTCCTTTGATAAGCTTTTGCTCTTCACCTGGTAGCGTCACGGCAACTTGTTGTGTTGTTGACGCGGTGTCGCCATTACTATCTGTCACGGTGAGTTCTACGGTATAGCTGCCAGAGTTTGTGAAGCTATGTGAAGTTTGCGCACCTGAAGCGGATGCGCCGTCACCAAACTGCCAACTATGCTGTGTAATAGAACCATTTGGTGAACTAGATCCTGAACCATCGAAGCTGCAGCTTAGGTCATTACAGCTGTAAGTAAATAACGCAACAGGCAATGGATCGGTCGTGCCGTTATCACCAACAGGAATTTGGCCACCAAAGTGAGTCGAAACCTGAGGCCAAATTAAGCTAATTTTAGCGCCTTTATTGGTACATCCACCTAAGTGGTGTAGCGCAACAACATTATTGGTTGAGGCTGCAAGTACTGGTGAACCTGATGAGCCACCAATAGTGTCGCAGTAATAGCCTATATCTGTACCAGTACCTCGACCATTCGCCGTTGCTTGGTTCACAGAGCATAGTCCATTGGTGTCTTGATCAGACTCAATCGACAGCTCTTTAGGGTTACCTGAACCATGCTGAGGTATGTAAATACGCTCGCCCTGCGATGGATTACGCACATCTAAGCCAAAGTAACCAAACGGCTGGGCCTTAGCGAAATCATTGATGGTAAACAGCGTATAATCTAGCGTGTAATCTGTTTTAAGGAAGTCTTTACCTGTGACCTTTACCACAGTCTCGCGCTGGCTGCCGTTACAGCTCGTGCTTTGATAGTTAAACCATACCTCAGTATTCGCCAGCTCTGATGCTGATCCCACACAGTGATTATTGGTAAACATGCGGTTATCGGCACCAACGCGCCAACCCGTACATAAACCACTGCCGTTCATGAGCAGTCTGGCGACTGGACGTGAACGCTCGAATTCCACCGGGTGCGATTGCGCCCAGCACTGCACGTCTTTACGTTCCATTGCGCCACAAGTTGACATGGGCGTCACATCGGTCAAGCCCTCAACAGTTGCTTGTCCTTCAGTACCATGATAGTAAAAATCGATTTCGGGTGTTTTGCCAGCATTACCTTGGCCTGGGGTATATTCAATGATGACTTTATCAGCAGAGACTGACATAGCAGAAAACTGTTTAACGCCGTCATCGCCGAGGTTTGGATCAACTGTTGCAGCGCGGAGGTTTGCTTGGGTATATTCATAGCGCTCGCCACTATCCTCCGAGCGAACAACGAGTTTACCGCCGCTTGCAAGATTGAGGTTCTTAAAGTGTAGTTTGATGTAGCTTGCATCTGGGTGTGAAACCGTTTGCACAATGGTCTGTGTAGACGTTGAAGTATTTTTAGCACTGTTTTGAGTAATAAGTGGAAGGTTGAGATCGTACTTTTTACCAATCATTGCTTTGCTAGCTTTGCTGGTATATTCCATCATCTGAGCTTCCGTTAATGGCGCTTGTGCCATCGCGATACCAGATGCTAAACCTAATGCTGTGACAAGAATGTGTCGTTTCATTGTTATTCCTTTTGAGTGTGTGGTTATCCAACTTGAGATAAAAAGTTGGGCGTCGTTCAATACCGAACCAAGCCTTGGGTGCACTGTTGAGCACGACTAGTTGGTGGTATGTTTTTTGAACATCCACACACCAAAATAGAAACAATAATGTGTTTTGTAAAGTTTTATATATATTATTTTAACATAAGTTTTACTTAACTTATGTCATTCCTTATTTTATATCCTCATTACGAACCAATAAATGGTTCAACATTTTTTGCTTGGCGGTGTATAGGTCCTTTTTATACTGCTCTCTGGACTTATTGACTGCTTGCTCGAAGTATTCAGATGCGGTTTGGTATCTTTGCTCTAAATAAGCAATTTTCCCGAGCTCGACATAAACTTCCGGCAAGTAATGATAATTCAACAATAAAGGTTCAATAAGCTCCTTGGCTTTTTTATAGCGCTGTTGCTTTATGTAGCTCGAAGCTAACGAGAGGGTATCGAAAGGGGAAGTAGGGCTTTGTTCAAGCTCCGCTAGGATCATATTCTTGAGATTAGTTTGGTCTTTGGGAATATAGTTAAGGTAATTCAATAACAAATTGGTGCTGGTGAGGTGATTGTTGAAGGCATAATCATAGATTTGCTTCGCACTATTTCTATCACCAACATGCTTATGTAACAGTGCGGCAATATTGATAGCTTCAGCGTCTCTTGGGGCGTATTTGAGCGCAGCAGACAATAAAGAATAACTCATATCATAGTCAGCTTCCAACAAAGCGGAAACGGCCAAATTGGTATAAAACTTTGCGACTAAATCTTCATACTGTGCATTCCCTGAGAATACACTATCCTGCTCAGGGAAATAATCAACAACAGTTCCGCTAAAGGAAAGTCTGTTATTTAGAGTTGCTAATTCTTCCTTTGGTGTAATTAGTTTTGTCTTAAAATGACTTGAGGTGAGTACGAAATTTTGATTTTTTTGATAGATTGGAAAGCTATCGACTTTGGCGTAACTAGTTTCAATACCGAGAATATTGGCATAAGCCTGAGATAATATAGCTAGAGAAATGCAATTTCCGGACTGCTGATTTAGCAATTCACTGGCTATGAATGTTTCACCGTCGTAAGAAAAGTGGCCAATTTTTGCCTGAAGGAAATTACCAAGAATTTCGTCTTTGGTTACATTTTTACCTCTGAACCGCTCAACATAGGTTAATAAAGCTTCTGCTTCTTGCTTAGGTAAAGTGAAGATTTGTTGTTCTGAAGGAACTGATTTCAGCGCAAAAAGAGAGTGGTTGAATAGAGAAGTTACATCTACCTTCTGTCTCATGTCTGCTGTAGTGGTGTGAGTGGAATTGCATCCGCTCAAGCCAATGCTAGTAAGTATAATGAATAGCCACTTCATAGTAATTCCTTGTATTTATTTATATACACCTGTATTCCAGCCTTGCCATCTATTCAAGGTTGGATGTTAGGCGTCCAGTTGTATTTTAAAAGTTAGCTCTTAAAATGCGCGCCTTCAAAAATAAAACCTTAAAAATCATAAATTTACAATGTGTTTTTAAAGGTTTTACAGCACTTTAACTTAGCAACAATTTAGACATTTGGAGTTGGCATTGAGCGAATATTTACCGATCGTTTCTTCTTTCGTTTTGGTTTTAAGCTTTGTTCCTTTGATTAGGAAGATCCGTAAAAATCGCAGTGTGTCAGGTGTATCACTGTTAATGATGAGTTTTGGTGTTGCACAAAGCTCTTACTTTATTGCCTACAACGTTTTCTTTGAACGTTTTTTTATGGTGCTACCTTTTGTTATTACAGGCTCTTTAAGTGCACTTATTTTATATTATTTTATTCGGTACAACGCAAGCTCGAAACAGCGTAATCAATTAGCACTTTTGCTTGGTTTGTCGACGTTGCCATTTGGGCTTTTATTGGCAAAGAACGTCGAAGCTGCTGCGTTATTAAATGCGTTAACTTACTTAGGGCTAGTGATGAGTTCAATTCGAGTCATGCCACAAACCTATAAAACGATTAAAAGCGGTGATGTCTCTAACTTAAGCGCTAGGTATTTCTCACTGCAGTTTTTAGCGGGAGGAATTGGGTTGGCTGCTGAACTGAGCTTAGGTCATGTTAGCGTCGCTCACGTGTTGATGTTTGTGATGATTTTACTGACTAATGCGGCGCAATTAGGTTGTATTCAGCACTATCGCTCGAAACCTGCTTTAGCTTAGTGATATAACCAGACAAAACAAGGGCTAGCAAATTGCTAGCCCTTAACGTTTTCGCTCATTTCACTCGCGTAATACAAAAATTTTCGAGTTACGCTTCTAGCGCTTTTGTGATCATACGGTCAATATACGCTTTATGTGCCTTAGTTGCCTGATCGGCACCCCAAGCTGTGCTCTTATCCAAAATACTCTGCAGTTGGAATAGTGCAGCGGCTTTTGCCAAATTGTCGTATTTGCTCGCTTTGCTCAACCCTGCAACATTAATTAAGCGAGAAACGTACTCAATTTGTAGGTTCTGGCTTAAGGTAGTTGCATTCTTATCGGCAACGAAAATAGCGGCGGTCAGCTCGTTCATAACCTCGTTTAGGCTGTATTCGTTACCATAGTACGCAGAGTCGCTGATACGTTGTAATACATTCGCGTGTAGTACCTGGTCTAGTACCGACTTTTGCATGCCAAGTACCATCTTATGGACTTTAGGATCTTCGTTCTTACCATAGTGGTTAAAGCCACGGCGCTGTGCTTGCATGTAGTTATAAAGAGGCTGCATATTTTCAAGCACGGTCGGTGCGAAAACCATTTCCTTTAGCGCGGTCATTGCTGCTTTTTGGCGCGCAAGTGGTACTGGTGTAAATGGTTTCGTTTCACCTTCTGTACCCACTACGCTGCGCTCAACGTATACACCGCCAATTTGGCGTGAAATCACAGTTGCTTGACCACGGTATTGACCAAACAGCATATTTGCAGAGGTTAATAACTGTTGGTTAGACTGACCATCAACACGTGCTTTGTCTTTTAGTTCGGTGAATAGATGGTTGATCAGGGTCATGCGGTCAACGCCGTATGTTACTGGATCGGACGATAAGTCACCAATCATCACGCGAGGATCAATATGACGGCCCGGCGCACGCATATCGTCGGCATCGTTACCAAAAGCTAAGCCATGCTCGCCTGAGCGAGATAAGATTTTTTCAAGGCGCTGTTGCTCTTGGGTGTCATCGTTAAGTGCCGTGCTATAGCCAAATTCTATCGCCCAGTCATCATATGGACCCGGTTTGGTTTGGAAGATATCACCTTGCTCAACGCCTGGTGGGGCGATGTTAGCTGGCGCGTAGTCCATCACAGAGCCTGTTACGATACCTTGTGTTTTTGACTTGTCGTGTACTTCTTTAGGGCCCCACAAAATTGAAGACTTCATGTTATGGTTTAGGCCTAAGGTGTGTCCTACTTCGTGAAGAACCAACTGTACTAAGCCCTGTCGTAGCATTTCTTTGCGTTCGATGTCAGCACCTGTTGCTAGGCTTGCCGTCATCAATTGACCTTGCATTTCATGTCCAAGCGAACAGTGTAATGTATCGCTTGATGCCTCAGCTCCATGGCTCATTTGACCTTGAGAGTAGAGTGAGTCATACATCCAGCGGTTACGCATAAATACATACTCTAGCATGATATCGGAACCAAGAATTTGGCCAGTAAGCGGGTTGGCAGTTGCCGGACCATAGCCGCCAAACGGTGGGCGAGGTGATGAAGTCCAGCGTAGGACATTGTAGTTGATATCGCCTGCATCCCAAGTAGCGTCGTCAGGCTGTACTTTAACCACAATGGCATTTTTAAAGCCGATTTTCTCAAACGCGCTATTCCATCCTAGTACACCATCGCGAACCGTGTCACGCCATTCGACTGGCGTGGTGTTTTCAATCCACCATACGATTGGTTCAACAGGTTCAGAAAGCGCTGCGCTCGGGTCTTTTTTCACTAAGTTCCAACGCTTAATAACGTCTTTATACGGCGCCCAATCTGGTGATGTTTGCACGTCAAACTGATTGGTGAAATAACCGATACGTGCGTCATCGTAGCGAGGCTGGTAGCTATTGTCTGGCAGGGCGACAAAGCTATGTTGTACTTTTAGCGAGACAAAACGTGAGTCTGTCACTGCATTTGAGCCTGCAACTTTTGGGTCTGGGTTACTAAAGACATAATCAACAACGATATCTAAGTTGTTGCTGTATGGACGGTGCTTAACGATTCGAGATTTCTTATCGTCTAATTTGCCAAGGGCAAAACGTTTGCTTGCGTTTTTGTCATCCACACGTTTCCAAGGAGATACTTTGTGTAGTGACTCACTTAAAAATAGCTTATCCGCTTTGAATAAAATTTTACCATCTTCGGCTTTTTCAATTTCGATACTGGCGAGTACGGCTTCACTGATGTTGGCATCGCTCGCGTTGGCGATGGCTGAGTTTTCATCAAAAATAAAACGCGGTGTTTTGCTGATAATATCAATGCGGTCAAAGTGCTTTCTAAATTCAATCAGTTTAGTTTCGCGGTAATTACCTCGAAAATGACCAGCATCGGTAACGCCGTCAACAGTATGTGCGAAGTACAAGAAAGGAGTGTTGAGTTGCGACTCATTGAGCTGCATTAAATACTCGCCACTTTCTTTGTCCTGATAAAGTGGGAAAAGGCCATCAATACTGGTTTTATTTTCGATAATTGAAGCGATGGTTTTTTCTTCTTCTTTTTTGTCTTTTTTAGCAAAGCTTGGGGCGCTTGCAAAGGTGAGCGCGAGGGCAATGCTTAATGCCGTTTTCTTCATAATGTTGACTCGAAATAGTAAAAACTCGAGTGTACCCAAAACATCAGAGCCTGTCAGAAACTCAAGGTAAAATGAATGTAACAAAAGATAAACGACAGACTTGCAACTAAGTTAAAACGTCTGTTCGATTCCGAAAAGCTATGTCCGATTTCGAAAAAGTAGCAATGTTGGGTATTTTATTCTTTCTTAATGTATTGAAATTTAAAAATCTTTTTAATTTGGCATAGTTCTCGCTCTTAGTGCGTAGTCAGTTAGGAGGGGAAATGGATCTAGTCAAACCGGCAAAGCAAAAAAAAACCACACATTACATCGTTGTTGTCTGTTTAATGGCGGTGATAGTTGTCTATTTGCTGTGGCAACAATGGGCATCTCATTCCAGTGTGATGCGCGCTGAAATACTGGTCGCGGAGGTGAAACAAGGTCCGCTTACGTTGTCAGTAGACAGCTTTGGAGAGTTACGTAGTGCTGAGCAGTTTTTGTTAAACGCGCAAAGTGCGGCCATTGTTAAGGTGATCCATCACAAAGCGGGCGCAATTATTCGTAAAGGTGATGTGATTGCTGAGCTCATGAGTCCTGATCTGGTGTTGCAAGTTCAGCAAGCCAAACAAGCTTTGCGTCAGTCGTGGGCAATAAAAGAGCAGCTGCTACTCTCTCAGCAAAGGGAGCAGTTAAACGAACAAAAACAGCTGATGCAAAAGCGGGGGGAGTTAAAAACCTTAGTGTTGCGTCATCGTGCTGAGCAAAACCTTGCACAACAAGGCATTATTTCCGCGCTTAATTTTGCCCAAACTGAAACTAGTTTGAGTACCTTACAACATGAAATTACCATGCTAGAAGAGCAAGCTAAACAGCTGCAAGCACTGCATGGTTCGGCGCTTACCCTTGCCAACGAAGAAATTAACATTCGCGAGCAAGAACTCAATAACTTACTAGAAAAACAACAACAACTAGAGATTAGAGCTAGTACCTCAGGGGTTATTGAGCGAATGCCTCTGGCGCTTGGGCAACGAGTCAATGTTGGTGACGAGTTAGCATTAATTGGCTCTAACCAGTCGTTGGTGGCGGTATTGTCTGTGCCACAATCCCAAGTGCGCTGGGTTGAAACTGGGCAATATGTGATGGTGAACATGCAAGCCAATAAAGTAAAAGGCGAAGTGATCCGAGTTGACCCGGTGGTGACAAACAATAGCGTGGAAGTAGAAGTGAGTTTACCAAATGCTTTACCGAAGCAGGCGCGAGCGCAGCTGAGCATTTCTGCCAGCATCGCCATTAAGCATCTTGCCAATGCCACTTATGTACAACGTCCCGCCAATGCCAAAGATAATCAAACGCAGACCTTATTTGCACTGACTAGTGATGACACCGCAAAGCCGATAGAAATCACTTTTGGTGCTTCAACTGGGAAATATATTGTTATAGATTCTGGCGTTGAAGCCGGGAGACGATTAATCATTTCTGATCTAGCCTATCTTGCCAGTCTAGATGAGACAATCTTATTAGAGTAGGAATATCAAAATGATAGTGCTTAAAAATATTAATAAAGTGTTCGAAACCGAAGAGCTGCAAACACACGCACTGAGAAATATTTCACTGGAAATAGCAAAAGGCGATTTTATTTCGATCTCTGGCCCATCTGGTTGTGGCAAATCTACTTTGTTATCCATCATTGGTTTAATTGACCAAGCGACAAGTGGTAGTTATACGATTGGTGCTCATGATGTGACAACGCTGACGCTTGATCAAGCCGCTGAGCTTCGCAATGAGCATATTGGGTTTGTCTTTCAGGCTTTTAATCTCATTGATGAAATTTCGGTATTCGATAACGTTGCTTTACCCCTAAAGTATCGCTCTGAAAAGCTGAGTAAGGTTGAAGTAAAGCAGCGAGTCGAGTCTTGTTTACAAAAGGTTGGACTGTCGCATCGCGTTCAACATAAGCCAAATCAGCTATCAGGCGGGCAGCAGCAGCGTGTCGCGATTGCTCGTGCTTTGGTGACCGAGCCAAGTATTCTACTGGTGGACGAACCGACAGGTAATTTAGATTCGAAAAGTGGCGATCAGGTGATGCAATTAATCGCTGAATTGCATCAGCAAGGCACCACAGTTTGTATGGTGACGCACGATCCACGTTATGCCGATATGGCTCCAAGGCAGGTGAAATTGTTTGATGGTGAGCTGTTAGGTACCGTCGCTTCTGCTCAATCTGTTAGTCAACGAGCATAGAGAGGGCACCATGCAAGTGTTCAACTTAGGCCGTGCAAATATTTACCATGTTAGTGTGGTGACTACGCTGAGCTGCGTATTCGTTGTGATGCTGGTCGCGATGGGGATGTTACATAGCCTGTATTTCTCACCTCTACCATACCCGGACGCAGAGCGTATTGTTAAACTTGAATACCCGATGTTTGATGAAAATGGTAACGAGAGCAGCGAAGCCTTTAACTACCCATCATTGATGCATTTATACGAGCATAAACCAGTCGCAATGGAGCAACTGGCGATGGTGCATTATGCCGAGCAGTTACTTACCTCAGATGCTGATACGCCTCAAGTTGAATCAGCTTATGTCTCGCCACAGTGGTTTAGTATTTTTGATATGCCGCTTGCGATGGGGCGGGTTATTACTGAATCTGTCGATGAGAGCAACCCTGTTGCAGTGCTGAGCTTTCAAGCTTGGCAAAGTCACTTCAATGGCGATCCTGATATCTTAAATAAAACGCTGCGTCTGGATGAGCGAGAGTTCACGATTGTCGGGGTGGCGGCAGAGCGGTTTTATGAACCTAACTTAAAAAAGCTGATGCACAACACTGCGGTATGGCTACCTTGGCAATACAACCTAACCTCAGAGGAAGCTAAACCTTACTGGTGGAACCGTTATGCGCTTAACTTGATGGTGGGTAAACTGGCTACAGGGATGGAGCATGAACAAGTCAGCCTCTCGCTTTCCAACGAAATGAACACACTTTGGCGCAGCAAAGTGAGCGACAGTGAGTATTTTGCGAAGTGGCATATTGGCATTCGCGCAGTGTCGTTGAAATCAATTATGCTCGGTAAGTCTCCCTTATTGTTATTTGGAATGTTTGTGGTATCGCTTGGTTTACTTGGTATAGCGCTATTAAATATCAGTAATTTATACCTTGCGAGACTCAGTCAAATCCAGCGCCGGCTGGCAATTCAGGCGGTGGTGGGAGCAAAAATAAGAGATATTGCGCTGATGCAGTGGTTACCGCTGCTAATACTTTGCTTCGTATCACTCGTGGTTGCAATTGGCGCGTCTTATGTTATCTGCCAGTGGCTACAGAAAGAGCTAGTGGGATTGTTGCCGCAAGCGCAGCTGATTTCGTTAACTTGGCAAAGTGTGCTTGCACTGGGATTGGTCGCTTTATTGACGAGCTGGTTATTGTTGTTAGCTGGAATGTCAGCAATACGCTTTCGTCACTTAACGCACATGCTAAAACAAAGCGGTAAGGGGAATACCGTTGTTGTGAGTGAGCGAGTACAACGGATCATGGCGGTGAGTCAGTTAAGTATTTCTATTATCTTGACCTTCTTCTGCTTTAATGTCGGTGTTGTTGCCATCTCTCATCTCAAAAATGCTTATGCGGTAGATCTCAAGAATAAGTACGAAGTCACGTTTTATGCTCCTGACACAATGCCGAGAGACGAATACCGAGAAGTCATGCGTCAAGCCGGTGAAGCCCTAGCGAATACCGCAGAAGTTATCGCGGTGAGTCGAAGCCGTTCACCCATCGGGCAAGGCGTTGGCACTTGGTCATTGCAAGAAGTCGAGACGCTCGAACGCGTGCATCCAGTTGGCCGAGTTGTGGATAGTGGTTATCTTGAATTTTTTTCTTTACCGTTACTTCAAGGTCAGTTTTTCGATAGTGAAGCGGTGCGCCGCGGTGAGCAGCAGTTAATTATCAATAAAACCTTTGCCGAGCAACTAGGTGGAGAGGAAAAAGCGCTAGGCAAGCGCTTGAGTTTTAACATTACAGACCAAGATGCGGCATTTGAAATTATTGGTGTCGTTGCTGATTTAGCCGTGCCAGGCGAACCCGCACTGCCCCATGTGTATCGAGCAGTACAAGGAAGTAATACGGCGTTAATTAAGACTCAGCAGCCAGTTACTAAATCCCATTTTGCAGCGCTACTTACGCAAGTTCATCCAGCATTGAAAATCTTTAGTTTTAAATCACTTACAGCGCAGCGTGAGCAATACCTGTTGACTGATACCTTGGTTACCTATGGAGCACTGTTTATCTTTGCGTTGGCGTTGCTGCTCGTGATTATTGGCCTGTTTGGTGTCTTTCGTTATAGCCAATCACTTAAGGTTTCTTATTACGGCACGAAAATGGTGCTGGGGGCCAAACACAGCGATCTAACTCGAGAGGATCTTACTACCCACTTTAAGCACATAGGTATTGCGTTAATGATCGCCCTGACTGGTTGCTTATTATTGTCGCCATACTTTCAACAAACATTTAATGTGGCAGAGTTTTCGATTGCGGCAGTGGGGATAGTGTTGGTGTCGAGTTCGTGTTTGTACTTTTCACTACAACAAATACTTCGCAGGCCACTCAATGCATTAATCAACCCATCTGAATTAGGGAAGGGATAAGCATGACATTATGGCATCAACTATTGGGGCGATTGAGGTATAGGCTAAATCTAATGCTAGTTGTGTTATTGAGCGGCGCTTTCGCCGCCATATTGAATGCGCCAGTCTTTAATATTAAGCGTTTAGTCGGTGCTAAGGTACGCGATGTTCTTATCGAGCAGTGTTGGAGCCGGGCTTCTCTCGTGTTAGTCGCGGTATTTATTGCTGTTTTCTTGTCTTTAGTTGTGGCGAGTATGTTTGGCATCTTGAGTCCGCTGCTTGGGATCTATCTGTTGTTCGCTATCGTATTGGTAGGCTGTATCGTTCTAGCGCTTGAGCTTCACCATGTCACTAAGCAGATCTAGGGAGATAAATGTGACAAAAAGCCGAAAAAATTGTTATATAACTCACAAAAGTCGCACTTAGAAAGACCTTTATAAATCAAAGGTTTTGGTGCTTAATTGTTTGAAATTACTTTATAATTTCCGCTGTTTTTCGATAGTTATAAAAAGTTGTTCTAAAGGTGTAACAGATTCTTACAAATGTCACATCCGAGAACGCGCTAAACTTGGTACTATACGGTCAGGAAATTATCAATAGGTACTGTCATGCAAGCTAAAACTTTAAAATGGATTCTACCCTTTACCGTGCTTATAGTCGGTGTTGTCGGATTTATGTTCGTCAATGCCGTTGCTAAGAGTGAACCTGAGAAGCAAGAAGTCGATTCTCGTCCTGTTGTTGAAGTTGAAACTCTCGCTGCGCAAGATCACCAAGTTGTGATCCAAAGCTATGGCGAAGTAAAACCGCTAGAAAGTACACAACTTTCTATTCAAGTATCGGGCGAAGTTGAATACTGGCACCCTAACTTTGTTGAAGGCGGTGTGGTACAAAAAGGCGAGGTGTTACTGCGTATTGAGCAAGATAACTACGAAGCCGCGTTGCTACAAGCAGAAGCAGAACTTGCCAGAGCCGAGGCGCAGCTTATCGAAGAGCAAGCACAAGCTGATGTTGCCGCTGATGAAGCAAGAAGATTTCCAAATAAAAAGCATACCGACCTATTTTTACGTAAACCGCAGGTCATGAGCGCCAAAGCCTCAGTAAAATCGGCAAAAGCTGCACTGCAGCGTGCAAAGCGAGACCTAGAAAACTGCGAAGTTATCGCGCCTTATAACGCACTCGTGGTGAAAAAAGACGTTGGTCTTGGTCAGTTCGTTTCTATGGGTAGCTCAGTTGGTACGGTCAATAACATCGAAACTGCCGAAGTGATTATTCCTATCGCGGGTTTTGATTCTGTGTTTTTACCTGAGCGAGTGGCAGGCCTTGCTGCTACGGTTTATCAACGTGGTGTGAGCGCTTTTACTCGTGAAGCGGTAATTGATAGAGATTTAGGTACTGTTGACCAACAAACACGTATGAACAACCTAGTGGTACGTATCAATGACCCGTATGGTCTTACAACGCGCCAGCCAGCGATAAAATACGGTACGTATGTACAAGTTAGCTTTGCGGGTAAAACGTTAAAGCAAATCTACCGTCTACCTCAAGATATCGTGAATAATCAGTCGGTTTGGTTGCTTAATCAAGATAACCAGCTTGAGCCACGTAAAGTGCAAGTTATCCGCGAAGAGGGTGAGTTCTTCCTAATTGGTGATGGCATCACAAGTCGCGATAAAGTGGTCATGACACCACCTGAATATCCACAAAAAGGCATGGAAGTTAAAGTTGCTGGCACGGACTCTTCATCAAAGCCAAGTAGTCAGCCGGAAAAGCTGTAACAGCAAGGAGCGACCATGAGTGATATAGAAAAAGCATCGCAGCGCGGTATTATCGCTTATTTTGCGAATAATACGGTAGCGGCAAACTTGTTGATGGTCTTCATACTGATAATGGGTTTTATCAGTTATATGACTATCCAAAGGCAAATGTTTCCAAACTTTGAGATCAATTATGTAACGGTGTCAGCCGTGTATCCTGGCGCGTCTCCTCAAGAAATTGAAGAGGGGATCTTGATCAAAATTGAAGAAGCATTAAAAGACGTTACAGAAATCAAAAAAGGGGTTTACCGTGCTGCTAGAGGCAGCGGTAGTGCGCAACTTGAGATCTATAAAGATGAAGACTTAACGGAAGTAGAAGATAAAATTCGCTCGCGTGTGAATAGTATCGCGACCTTCCCAGCATCCATGGAGCCCGTGCAGGTTCAGCTTATAGAATTTCGTCAAGACGTGGTGAACGTCGCGCTGGCTGGTAATCTACCGTTGAATGCACTCAAGCCAATCGCCAAAGAAATCGAGGATGAATTACTCGAAATTCCAACGATTTCACTGGTTGACCGTTCAACCCCAGACTATGAGATTGGTATTGAAGTTGATCCAGACGCTCTGCGCCGTTACAACCTAACGATTAGTGATGTAAGTAGCGCAATTAGACGTTATTCGACCAACATTTCAGCAGGTCAAATCAGAACCGAATCTGGCATTATTGCAGTGCGTGTTGAAAATCAAATGTACCGCGGTAATGAGTTTAGAAACATTCCTGTTAAGGTCGGTGATAACGGCGCCAAAATTTATCTTCAAGATATCGCAGAAATTAAAGATGGTCTGACTGAAGGTGAATATTACTTCCGTTTGAATGGTGAAAATGCAGTATTCCTGTCGGTTAAAGCGACCAAAGACCAAAATATGATCCCAATCGCGAAAGCGGTACATAAATATATCGAAGAGAAAAACGCTAAGTTGCCTGCAGGCTTAAGATTAGAACCAATCGTTGATATGACGTACTACCTGAATGCTCGACTCGAGATGATGAAGAGCAATATGTTACAGGGGGCGTTACTCGTCGCCATCATGCTGACTATTTTCCTACGCTTCAAATTAGCGCTATGGGTAATGATTGGCTTGCCGGTGTGTTTCCTTGGTGCGTTTCTATTTATGCCAGCACTTGGGATCAGCATTAATATTGTATCGCTGTTTGCCTTTATTATGGTGCTTGGGATCGTGGTGGATGACGCCATCGTCATAGGGGAGTCCGCCTACTCCGAAATTGAACGCAAAGGTCACAGCGTTAAGAATGTGGTAATTGGCGCTAAGCGTGTTGCAACGCCAGCAACCTTCGGTGTATTAACAACTATTGCTGTGTTTGCACCTATGTTGTTCTCATCTGGTCCTGAAAGTGCATTCTTTAAGTCAATCTCGGGCGTTATTATTCTGTGCTTGGTATTCAGTTTGATTGAATCCAAATGGATTTTGCCAGCGCACATTGCTCACACTAAGATTAAACCACTACGTCCAAACAGTCGTCGTGCTGCATTTAACAAGAAGTTCTTCGCATTTGTAAACGGACCATACAGACGCTTTATTCAGCGCTGTGTTGACTGGCGCTGGACCGTATTATTAACTTTTGTGGCGATGCTGGTATTTAGCTTTAGCTTAGTAACTTCGAACTTAGTGCGCTTTATTCCGTTCCCTAAGGTGCCTGAAGATTATCCAAAGATCGAAATTACTATGAACGACAACGTATCAGACGAGCAGACCATTACAGCGATGCAGTCTATTGAGTTAATGGTACGCAATGTCGATAAAGAGATTGCCCAAGAGTTCGGTCAAGGCATGATTAAGGATGTATATTCTTGGAACCAGAGCCGCACTAAGGGCTCAGTGTTATCGACGTTAGTGGACGAAGAGCAAAGACCATTTACGGCTTTTGAACTTGCACGCCGTTGGCGCGAGGCAATGCCAGAGATCACTGCAGTGAAGTCAATTATTGTGTATGACAGTGTTGGCGATCAAAGTGGTGGTGAGGGTGAATTTGGTTATCGCTTGCTAGGTTCTGATATCGAGACTCTCAATGCAGCGGGCAGACAGCTTATTTCAATGTTGCAGCAGCAACCCGGGTTATTTGATATTAGCTCGAGTATTGACCCTGCGAGTAAAGAAATGCAGATCGCGCTTAAGCCAGTGGCTTATGAGCTTGGCTTGCAACTTGCCGATGTTGCGATTCAGGTTGGTAATAGCTTCTACGGTGGCGAAGCACAGCGTGTTATTCGTGATGGCGAAGAGATCAAAGTGATGGTGCGTTATCCTGAACTTGATCGTAAAGCTTTGGCTTCACTTAAGCGTACTATCATCACAACGCCAAAAGGCAAAGAAGTGATGCTAGGCGATGTTGTAGAGTTCACCGAGAAGCCGGGTATCAATTATATTCGTCGTGAAGATGGCTTTAGAACGGTATATGTATACGGTAGCATCGATGAAGAGCTGATTGAGCCAGATGCCGTGGTTAAGAATATCGAAGAAAATATCTTACCAGAGCTACTAAAACAGTTCCCAGGCGTAAAAACTAAGCTAGGTGGTAGCGTGGAAGAGCGTCAAGCGCAAACCAGTGAGCAGATCTTATTCTTTGCCGCTGGTATGTTGATGGTTTATATCCTATTGGCTGTACCGCTTAAGAGCTATGCACAACCGCTTATCGTGATGTCGGTAATCCCGTTTAGCTTAGTTGGCGCGCTATGGGGTCACTTAGTGTTTGGCTTAGATATGAGTACTATGTCTATGTTTGGATTGGTAGCCGCTGCTGGGGTTGTGATCAACGACTCCTTGGTAATGACGGACTATATCAACCAAGCACGTGCTGAGGGCGTTAAGCTTAAAGAGGCTGTTATTGAAGCGGGTTGTGCACGCTTTAGGGCAATCACGCTAACCTCTATCACGACGTTTGCCGGTGTCATGCCAATCATCTTTGAAACCAGTCTACAAGCAAGGTTTGTTATTCCGATGGCGGTATCACTTGGGTTTGCAGTGCTATTCGCAACGCTTATCACGCTTGTGTTAGTGCCAGCCTTATACATCATCTTAACGGATGTGCAGGGTGCGGGTTCACGCTTAAAAGCGAAGATCAGACGCAAGCCTAAATCTGACGATAACCAACTAGAGAAAGCAGAAGCTTAGAAACTCTCGTCTACACTCAATAATATAAAGGCCGCGCAGTGATGCTCGGCCTTTTTCTTTGTGCGCTGGTATGGCTCTTGAATCATGATACACTGGCGAAAAATAACGAATTTAGGATGACAACTTGGTGATGGAAAAAACTCAACCGCTAGCCAAAAAGCAGCCGAAATCCTTGCTGCACCATAATCATGAGCGTATCGACAACTACTACTGGATGCGTGATGACGAGCGTAAAAATGCTGATGTGTTGGCACACCTCAAAGCAGAGAATGATTACTGTGAAGCGCAAATGGCGCCTCACCAAGCGTTGCAAACCCAGCTGTTTGAAGAAATGAAAGGTCGTATCGTAAAAGACGATAGCTCAGTGCCCGCAAAAGATGGCAACTATTGGTATGTGAGTGAAGTGAGTGGTGATGAGGAATATGCTAAGTATTATCGCGCATCACAAGAAGATTTGTCGGATAAAAAACTGCTGTTAGACATTAATCAGTTAGCCGCTGGCAACGAGTTTTATGACATCGGTGATATTACCGTAAGCCCAGATGAGCAACTGCTTGCCTATAGCGAAGATACTGACGGGCGTCGAATTTATACCATCAAGTTTCTTGATTTAAATACCAATACATTACTGCAAGACGTGCTGTATAACACGGAAGGTCAGGTCATTTGGGCGAACGACAATAAAACCGTATTTTATGTCAAAAAAGACGAGCAAACGTTGCTCGGCTTCCAAGTGTATCGCCATGTGTTGGGAACGCCACAAAGCGATGATATTTTGGTGTTTGAAGAGCAAGATCGCCAATTTTATATGGGATTGGGTAAAAGTCGTGACGAAAGCGCTATTTATATCTATCTCGCTGCGACGGAAACGAGCGATCAGTTAATACTGGATGCAAACGATCCTTGCGGTGAGTTTAGCACCCTAATTCCAAGAGAAATTGGCCATGAATATGGTCTTGAAAAAATGGGAGAGTTCTTTTACATCCTGAGTAACAAGAATGCTAAAAACTTCAGGTTAATGCGTGCAACAGCGGCAACCGTTGGTGATGTCGAGCAATGGGAAGAGTTAGTTGCCCATCGCGACCATGTACTATTAGAAGGCTTGGAGCTGTTCAACAGTCACTTTGTGCTGACTGAGCGTGAACAAGGGCAGATCCGTTTTGTTGTCCACGATTATCAAGGGCAGAGCTATCACCTTGGATTTGATGATGCTTGTTATTTTGCCACGGTAGGAAATAACCCTGAGCCAAGTTCAAGTAATATTCGTATTCACTACTCGAGTATGACAACTCCCAGCTCAGTGTACGATTGTGATTTAACTACAGGTAAGAAGACGCTGAAAAAGCAACAGCAAGTGTTAGGTGATTTTAAACCAGAATATTATCACTCTGAACGTTTGCATATTACTGCAAGAGATGGCGTTAAAGTCCCTGTATCTTTGGTGTATCGCAAAGATAAGTTTAATCAAGACGGTAGCAATCCATTATTGCAGTATGGCTATGGTTCTTATGGTATTACTATCGATCCTAACTTTTCTAGTCAAATTCTAAGCCTGTTAGATAGAGGATTTGTATACGCGATTGCGCATATTCGAGGTTCTGAGATGCTTGGTCGTGAATGGTATGAGCAAGGCAAAAAAGCGCATAAGCAAAATACCTTCAACGACTTTATTGATGTTACCAAGGCCTTGGTTGAGCAGAGCTACGGCCATAAAGACAAAGTGTTTGCATCAGGTGGAAGTGCAGGTGGCCTGTTAATGGGCGCAATTGCAAACCAAGCTCCAGAGCTGTATTTAGGGTTAGGCTGCCATGTGCCTTTCTTGGATGTGTTAACAACCATGTTGGATGAGTCAATCCCATTGACCACCAACGAGTATGATGAATGGGGTAATCCGAATAATGAAGCGGACTACCAGAATATTTTAGCATATTCGCCGTATGACAATATTGAAGCCAAAGCCTATCCAAATATTCTAGTCACCACGGGTCTGCACGACTCGCAAGTGCAGTATTGGGAGCCAATGAAGTGGGTTGCTAAGCTTAGAGAATATAAAACGGATGATAATGTACTGGTCTTTAAAACCGACTTGGAAGCGGGTCACGGTGGTGCGTCAGGCCGATTTAAAAGCTTACATGAAAGAGCGCTAGAAATGGCATTCTTTATCAGCTTATTGGATAGTAGGTCGTAGCTGCCACGGTTTGTAGGTCGTAGCTTTAGCTCGACTTGCACATCCTGACGTTAGCTCGATAAAAAAGCGATAAAAGATCGCGAGGTAAACTCGCTCCTACCAGAGAAGAATCTGAGTAGGAGCTGGCTCGGTTTATAGGTCGTCGCTTTAGCTCGACTCGTACACCCTAGCCTTAGCCCGAAAACAGCGAGATAAAAGATCGCGAGGTGAACTAGCTCCTACCAGAGGAGAACCTAGGTAGGAGCTGCCTCGGTTTATAGGTCGTCGCTTTAGCTCGACTCGTACACCCTAGGCTTAGCCCGAAAACAGCGAGATAAAAGATCGCGAGGTGAACTCGCTCCTACCAGAGGAGAACCTAGGTAGGAGCTGCCTCGGTTTATAGGTCGTCGCTTTAGCTCGACTTGTACATCGCAGCTTTAGCCCGAACTACCGTCTATCTTAGTTTAAATATGCTTTAAGCATCCATACCAGCTTTTCTTGCTCTTTGATGTAGTCGCTCATTAGCGCTGCTGTCCCTTCATCTTCGGCTTCACCCGCCTGTGCTAAAATTTCACGCTGCATAGAAATAAGTGTTGTGTAGCCATCAAGCAAGGTTTCTAGTGCTTGTGTACCATTGCTGATCCCTTTTGCTTCTTGAATTTTACTGGTTTCCAAATAATCAGAAAACGCATGCAATGGGTTGCCTTCAATCGTCAAAATACGCTCTGCGATTTCATCGACTTTCTCAAGCAATAGCGTATAAATTTCTTCAAATTTTAGGTGCAGTTCAAAAAACTCACGACCTTTGATGTTCCAGTGAAAACCACGGGCATTCATATATTGAATTTGGTAGCTGCTTAGTAGCGTATTAAGTGACGTTACTAGCGCTTGGCTCTTGGCTTTGTCTAAACCGATAGAATTAATGTTTGTCATGCGATGCTCCTTGTTGATTCACAGTCAGTATGGCGCAACCTTAGGTGATTGCCCAATGATTAAAATCAAAGTGTTTAATCGGAAAAATCAATCAATAAAATAAAAACATATCAAATATTAATACAATATGACGTTGGGATGAGCGTGGTAAAAAACAAGATGAAACCCTAAAAAGCACTCAAAAATAACAAGATGGCATGAATACTTGGCGGGAATAAAGCTTGCCAACTTTTCCCAAAGCCTTACCAGAGCGCGTAGTTTTTGATCTAAGACAAGTGTTTAATCTCGTTCGTATTTTGGCGGTTTTAAACTTGATTTAGGTCAAAATATCACCGCATCATAAGCGCATAATCATTTCATCAAGACACAAAAAACGCGGTGTCTACTACTTGAGGAAATGAGTATGAAAGGCAAAACAAAATCAGAACATAAAATGGAACTCGTCGTCGTTGTTATCGCTTTAGTGGCTTTTGTTGTTGGGCTAGTAGGTCACTTAGCTGGCGCAAGCATCGCAAACTCAGATACCTTTGGCTATATTGCTGCGCCAGTACCGTTATTAGTTGGCTTGATCGCAGTGATTGCTTACAAAGTAGCTGCAAGTGCAGAGCACTAAGGCCTCTCTAACAGCTCGCAAATATAGTCCATTACCGCACGGGAATATATTAAGCTGGTATGGCTGAGATGAAATACTTTGTGCTCGGCCATGCCACTGAGCTTGGTTTCTTCTAACAACACAGTGCCATCTGACTGGCTACCTTTTTGTAGCAGTGGCATTAGTCCAATAGGTAAGTCACCGGCAATACTGTAAAGCTTGGCGTCGAAAGGCCAATCTTGATTGTTAGATAATAAAAACTCCACACTGTTTTTTAACAGTAGCTCCAGTCCTTTGTCGTGCATATGCTTGGCAATGGCACTGCCTTTATGTGGTGTCCCTAAGGTCACCACTTTTTTTAGTTGCTTGCTCGCTATAGAGTCTCGCTCTAAATACGCTCTTGCAACTAAGCCTCCCATGGAGTGGCAAACGAGTGCAGCGGGGCGGTCGCCAACAAAAGTATCAATAGCGGCGCAGATCTCATCAATATTTGGTGTTAACGTGTTATAGCTTAAATTGAGAATACGGTAGCCCGATTTACCTAATCGAGCGCTAAGCGGGCGCATCACAAAACCAGACATGTACAAGCCATGTAGCACCACAATGCTCTCGATGTTGGCGCTTGCGGTGATATTGAGTGGAATAGGAGCGTGGTTCATACCGCCTCTTCAAACTTGAATACTTCTAAGCCTTGCGCGAGTGTACCACCCTCACTTGAATACTTGATGTATAAATCAAACCAAATTGAAAAATCATTATCCAAGATCCTGTGATCTTGGCTAGGGCCTGTTGACCTTTGCTGTTTGATTTTTGTTCCCCTGAGTGGGTTTTGGTCGCGGCGCTCGACTTGCCGCCTAGTAATCTAAGCAAAAGTTGAGCAACAATGAACAAAGCGCACTCAGGGGAACCCAAAGGGCAGCGCTTGATTGGCATTTCTACTGCGTTATCGCCTGACTCACATAGAATAACTATGCTACACAGGCTTTGCCTTGTATAAATGGCAATCAAACTGCTGCAAAAACAAACTTGAAAGATCAACAGGCCCTAATCAAATTGCCACTCTTGCTTGTAATCGTACCTAAAGCCAATAGAGATGGAGTCCATATCGATTTGGTTGTCGAAGGACTTGTTTAAGTACTCCAAGTGCACTCTGAGGAGCGGTGTTGGTAGCCACTCAAGTGTAACATTGTAGCCATCGAAGCTTTGATTAAGCGGATCATGGCTGCCGTAACCATCATCAAAAGCAAAATATCCGGTTTTGAGCTTATAGTGTTTTGCGAGTTGATAGGCCAACGAAAGATCAAAGGTGTGGCCTTGTCGAGAATCAAGTACGCCCACTCGTTGATAGTCTTTGTCCTGATACGCCATGGCAGCGTAAAAGCGGGAGGTAAATTGATAAGCCAGCGCACCAGACCAGAGTTGGTTTTCACCAATATGCTGCTCGTTATCGTATACATTGTTTTGTTGGTAAGTAATCGCCGCATGTAAACCCGCGTTATCGTAACTTAACCCAGTGTTGAATAAATCTGTTTGATTATCGCCCTTATCACCATTAAATTGGCCAGCAGCGATAACCGTCATTGGTCCCAATTCATAGCGGTAAGTAACTAAATTATCAACGAAAAAAATACTCTCTGGATCGTAAGCAAATGGGCTGCTGGCGTGATTAAAAATATCAACGTATTCGGCAATAAACAGATACTGTGCAGGCCTTTGTTTGCCAATGCCAAACCGACCATACGGTGTACCTAGCGCTGTATAAGCACGACGTGATTTGCCAAAATTTCCTTCATTGGCGAGATCGATGCCCCATTCACCATGAAGTTCGGCCTGCCAGCCCGGCATAAATTCATGTGTCACTTTAATCCCTGCGTGGGATAAGGCATCACGAACATCCCAGTTACTTGTATCATCTTGATTGATTACGCCAAATGTCGGGCGTATTGTGGCATAGGTTTTGAGCGTGGTTGAGTGCTCAGTAGGTGGTTTTACCGGGTCACTTTGTGGTGTTGATTTTGCCACTGGAGCTGCGGCCTTTGGTTCGCTATTTTGGGTCATAAACCGAGCTTTAAGCTCAGCCAATTGCCGCTCAAGATTTTCAATGTCGGCCATGGTGACAGGTCGCTCGGCTGCCAAAACTGCTGAAGAAGTTAGTAAACAGGCTAGGCCAATCAGTGCGGTTGAGTTGCTCAGAGTAAAATTCATGGTTTTTACATCGCTCAGTTGCCAATAATCGAATTATAGACAACACTTTTGATATTCGAGCACTTTTTATTCAGGCTGTTGAATATGAAGATCCGCACTAAGTTCTCTGTGACTTCTGCCATAGTGATCTTATTGATCATCACCACGACGACGCTTTCTACTTACTGGTTTGTTAGTGATTCGGTGAAAACCAAAACTCATGCCTATGTAACGGATAGCACGCAATTGCTGGCTGTGAGCATAGAGAATTGGCTGGCCGGTAAAGCAACGCAAATTAATGTGATAAAAAGTCAGTTAGAGCAAAACTTTAGCGATGATAACTTTCAACAAGCGTTGAATACACCAGTGTTTAAAAACGAATTTTTGCTGGCTTTTGGTACTTTGGCTAATGAAGAAGGGCTCAGGTCGAACAACCCCGCTCGCAAAAATCCTCCAGGTGTCGATTTTAGAGAACGAGCTTGGTATAAGCTTGGTAAAAACCAAAATAAAACCGTTTATACCAGTCCATATACTGACGCAGCGACAGGTGAATTATTGCTGTCGGTGGTGTCTCCCATCATAGTGAACGGTAATTTTAAAGGGGTAATTGGGGGAGATTTAAGCCTAAAAACCATCGCCAATAGTGTCAATCAGGTCAACTTCGATAACACGGGTTATGCTTTTTTGGTCGATAAGTCTGGTAATGTCATTTCTCATCAACATGCCGAATTTAACGGCAAAAAACTGCAACAGGTATATCCAGCTTTACGCTTAGATAGCGTAGATAAGTTGCAAGAAGTGGATACCAAAGAAGGCAAAAGGCTGTTTTACTTACATTCGCTTGATAACACCTTTGGTACGGACTGGTATTTGGCGGTATTAATCGATAAATCAAAAGCCTACAAAACACTAACTGAAATTACTATAAACTCTCTGATCATTGCCATTTTAGCAGTGGCTATTGGAGTGTTCTGCGTACGGACTTTGGCAATTCACTTACTTCAACCATTACGGGATTTGGAATCTGCAATCACCGGCATGGCAAGTGGGGGCGGTGACTTAACTCAGCGCTTAAAAATCGTTAACGAAGACGAGTGCGGCACGGTAGCGCGACAATTTAATTTGTTCTTGGGTTTTTTGCATGGGCTAGTAAGCAATGTAAAAGAACGTGCAGACGACGTGGTGATAAGCAGTGATGCCGCCAAAGAGCTGTCGACGCATTCTTCACAGAAACTTGATCAACAAGTTAGCCTCATTGAAAACCTCGCTACCGCGATGAATGAAATGAGTACTACCTCGACTGAAATCGCGGGTAACGCGCAGCAAGCCGCAAGCTCTATTACCTCGGTAAATGAAAAGACCTCCGAAGGGCAAGAGATATTCTTTAAAGCGCGAAGCCAAATTAATGCCTTGGCTGACGATATTACTGCATCGTATGAGCTGAGTACGCAACTTGCAGAATATAGCCAAAATATTGAGAATATTCTTTCGGTCATTAATGGCATTGCAGAACAAACCAATCTACTGGCACTTAATGCTGCAATTGAAGCCGCACGTGCCGGAGAGCAAGGTCGTGGTTTTGCGGTTGTGGCCGATGAAGTGCGATCTTTAGCATCAAAAACGCAGGAATCCACCACCGAAATTAAATCCATGATCGACCAGATCCAAGCCTCGTCCATTCAAGTTCAGCAATCTATGGGAAGCAGCCGCGATAAAACCCAGCAATGTGTGTCGCAAACCGAGCAAGCGACACATATGCTAGAAGAAATCTCAGAAGCAGTAAAAGAGCTTATGGATCGCAATATTCAAATCGCAACCGCCATAGAAGAGCAAAGTGTGGTGATTGAAGAAATCAATAAAAATACAATACATATCAACGATATTAGCGTCGAAGTCGGCAGTTTTTCAGACAAACAATACAGCGCCAGCGAAGAACTCGCGAAAAACGCCCATGAACAAGAAGCGCTGCTGTCTAAGTTTACGTTGTGAGTTTTTGAGTTTGAATTATCCACTCAATTTTTGAGTGGATAATTTAAGGCGAGTATATTTTCCATTGCGCTGCTAACGCGTAACGAAACGCCTCATGAATCTGTTAGTAAACTAACTCCATGTTCCGAGTTCACTTTAATTGTTATTTTATTACGCTAGAAACCAAGCAGGCCATATCAGTGATTTCCATACCTCCCATATCTGCAATTAAGTGTAGATGTGTGATGAAGTCCATTTTTTCAATATTCTCGAGCAGGCAGTTGCTACCCATGAAAGGTGTGATGGGGGGGATAAGCTGCTTGTGAGATCTTCTACGATTTTTATTAATTAAGCTGTTTGCAAGGGTTACAAAAACTATCAGCATAACCTCCCAATTCGCAGTGCAAATAGTTTTGTGGGAGATGTATGGACTCCTCCCCCTTAACGGGAGAGTACGGTATAAAGATATTGCAAAACACTTTTACCAAATAAGGAGTCCATACATGACACAGTCTAATTTAATTGCTATCGACTTGGCAA